>NZ_JBBKBS010000034.1:0-16273 GCF_037890285.1 Phocaeicola sp. HCN-40430 | reverse complement strand
ATTTGAAAAACTGTCTTAAAGGGAATATTTAAATAAGGTTGTTTCAACAATCTTTTCAACCTTTTGCCTTGGTAATTTGTTAGAATAGCGATATATTTGCAATATTGCATAAGCAACTAAACATTAAAGCTAAATTGGCAATGAAAAGATTTACAAGCTTCCTACTCCTATCTCTGTTCACCGTAGGTACATATGCCCAACGGATACTTAATCTGGACAGTTGCCGAGCCCTAGCTCTTACAAACAATAAAGAATTGCGGATCGGCCAAGAAAAAATAAATGCTGCACACTATCAACGTAAAGCGGCATTTACCAATTATTTGCCCAAGATTGATGTAATGGGCACATACATGCATACACAAAAGGAAATTTCCTTACTGAGTGACGATCAAAAACAATCCATCAGCCACATTGGGACCTCTACTTCTGCTGCCTTAAAAGAAATGGCAGCCAATAATCCTATATTATCCACATTACTCCCGGCACTTCAACCATTGGAAGGAGGTTTGAACAGTATGGGGCAAGGCCTGGTTGATGCACTTCGCACAGATACAAGAAATCTATATGCAGGTACAGCTACCCTTACCCAACCACTCTTTATGGGAGGTAAAATCATAGCGTATAATAAAATCACCAAATATGCCGAACAACTTGCCCGCTCACAACATGCCACAGGCATGCAAGAGGTCATTCTGAATACAGACCAAGCCTATTGGCAAGTGATTTCACTCACCAACAAGAAAAAACTGGCAGAAAGTTTTCTTAAGTTGGTGCAAAAGCTGGATGAAGATGTAGACAAAATGGTAGCCGAAGGGGTAGCCACCAAAGCCGACGGTCTTAGTGTGAAAGTAAAAGTCAATGAGGCAGAAATGACACTTACCCAGGTAGATAATGGATTAAGTTTATCAAAAATGTTACTTTGTCAGCTATGCGGTCTACCTTTAGACACTGATTTGCAACTGGCCGACCAGGATATGGAAAATTTAGCCTTGCCTGCGACCTATACAGAAAGCAATATCGATTTAGCATTGGCCAACCGTGAAGAATTGAAAAGTCTGGAGTTAGCCAGCAAAATCTATCAGCAGAAAGTTAACATTGCCCGTTCGGAATTTCTTCCTACAATAGGTTTGACAGCCAACTATCTCGTCAGCAATCCCTCTTTACTCAATGGATTTGAAAACAAATTCAGAGGCATGTGGGGAGTTGGAGTTGTAGTTAAAATTCCAATATTCCACTGGGGAGAAGGCATTTACAAAGTTAAGGCAGCTAAAGCAGAAGCCAACATTGCCCGATATCAGCTTGAAGACGTGAAAGAAAAAGTAGAATTACAAGTTACCCAAAGTTCTTACAAGGTTAACGAAGCTGCTAAAAAACTGGCCATGGCCGAAAAGAACATGGAAAAAGCAGAAGAAAATCTACGATATGCAACTTTAGGCTTCAAGGAAGGAGTAATACCAACCAGCAATGTACTGGAAGCACAAACAGCATGGCTTTCTGCGCAATCTGGTAAAATTGATGCACAGATAGACTTAAAAATGAGTGAGATTTACTTAAACAAATCAATGGGAACATTAAAATAAAAACAATATGGCTGAAAAAACTCAACGCAGCAACATAATGCTGGCATTTTTTACATTAGCAGCAGTAATCATACTTGTTAGCATCATCGGATTTCTGACTTTAGGTAAAGGCACAGAAATCATACAAGGACAAGCAGAAGCAACAGAATACCGTGTTTCAAGCAAAGTACCTGGACGTATTCTGAAATTTTTGGTCAGCGAAGGAGATAATGTACGTGCCGGAGATACTTTGGCGATTCTTGAAGCGCCCGATGTATTAGCTAAATTGACACAGGCACAGGCAGCCGAACAGGCAGCTATTGCATTAAACGAAAAAGCAGAACGAGGTACACGTGCCGAGCAGTTACAGGCAGCCTACGAAATGTGGCAAAAAGCAAAAGCCGGACTTGAAATTGCAGAAAAATCATACAACCGTGTCAACCGATTGTTCGAAAGTGGAGTCATGTCTGCACAGAAACGAGATGAAGCCAAGGCTCAATATGATGCAATGGTAGCTACAGAACGGGCAGCCAAAGCACAATATACCATGGCCAAAAACGGTGCACAAAGAGAAGACAAAGCAATGGCTGCCGCTCAGGTAGAGCGCGCCAAAGGAGCAGTTGCAGAAGTTTCCTCTTATATTGAAGAAACCGTTTTGATAGCCTCTGCCGATGGAGAAGTAACTGAAATATTCCCTAAAGTAGGAGAATTGGTTGGAACAGGTGCCCCCATCATGAATGTAGCACAGCTTAATGACATGTGGGTTACATTCAATGTCCGTGAAGATTTCCTGAAAGACTTTACCGTAGGCGGAGAAATCAAAGCCTACATCCCGGCTTTGGAAAAAGAAGCAACATTCAAAGTTACCTATATGAAAGATTTAGGTACATACGCTGCCTGGAAAGCAACCAAAACTACCGGACAATTCGATTTGAAGACTTTTGAAGTAAAAGCCAAACCAGTACAAGCTGTAGAAAACCTGCGTCCGGGTATGTCGGCTATTATAGAAAAATAAATAGAATTATATGGCTATAACCATTCATAAACGTATACTTTTGATTGCAAAGCGTGAAGTTTTCCGCATTGCAAGCAAGCCCATGTACCTCTTCTGCATGGTGATAGCACCGATATTTTGTTATCTGTTCTTCACCACACTGATGGGAAAAGGTCTGCCGACCAATCTGCCGGCAGGAGTAGTCGATCTAGATAACACCGCTACAACCCGAAACATCATACGGAATCTTGATGCGTTCCAACAGACAGAAATCGTTGCGCATTATGCAAGTTTCGAAGAAGCTCGTAAGGCTGTACAGCGAGGAGAAATCTACTCGTTTTACTACATCCCTAAAGGAACCACAGAGGAAGCATTGTCCAGCAGACAACCTAAGGTTTCTTTTTACATCAACTATTCGTATCTGATAGCCGGTTCATTAGCCTATAAAGACCAGCGAACCATGTCGGAACTGGCGGGAGCTGCAATTGGACAAGCAACCTTATTGGCACGCGGAGCTACAGAAAATCAGGCAATTGCTTTTCTTCAGCCCATTGTAATCGATACTCATGCCCTAAATAATCCGTGGCTTAACTATTCTGTATATTTGTGCAACACGTTACTGCCGGGAGTGTTGATGCTACTTATTTTCTTAACCACAACTTATACATTAGGAGTGGAAATAAAAGAAAACACAGCCAATCAACTAATGAAAATGGCCGATAATTCAATTGTCACTGCTGTAGTTGGAAAGTTATTGCCACAGACGATTATATTTTTTATTTCGGTCAGTTTCTATAATGCCTATCTGTACGGTTTCCTGCACTATCCCTGCCACAGCGGTATTCTTCCCATGCTCCTTGCCGGATTGCTGATGGTATTAGCCTCACAAGCCGTGGGAGTCTTCTTTTTCGGTTTGTTTGGAAGTATGCGCCTTGCTCTCAGCGCATCCTCTCTATGGGGAGTATTATCTTTCTCCATTTCCGGATTTTCATTTCCGGTAATGGCAATGCATCCTACTTTACAGGCATTAAGCAACCTGTTTCCACTGCGACATTATTTTCTGATTTATGTCGATCTGGCTTTAAATGGATACCCAATGGTATATGCATGGCATTCTATCGTAGCTCTATTGCTGTTCATGCTTTTACCTTTCTTTGTTCTGAAAAAGCTGCGCACAGCCATGTTGCATTATGTCTATATCCCCTAAAATTTATATTTCATGAAGAATCATTCTCTACTACATACCATCAGAGAAGGCCTTGCCGGACTATTTCATATCTGTCGGGAGGAACTGAAAAATACCATCAAAGATCAGGGAGTCTTGATTTTCTTTCTTCTGGTTCCGATAGCTTATCCACTGGTATATGCTTTCATCTATACTAACGAAGTAGTACGTGAAGTACCTGCAGCCGTTGTCGATACAGACCGCTCGGCACAGAGCCGTGAGTTTTTACGTAAAGTAGATGCCACAGCCGACGTACATATCGTATCATACTGTGCCGACATGGAGGAAGCCAAGCAATTACTGAAAAACGGAAAAGTATACGGAGTAATTTATATTCCTGAAAGCTTTAGTCATGATCTTGCAAAAGGAATCCAGACCCATGTAAGTTTATATTGCGACATGAGTGGTATGCTCTATTACAAAGCTTTGTTAGTAGCTTCCACCGATGTATCTCTACACATGGGAAAAGAAATACAGATACAACGTTTAGGAAACACTACTGACAGACAAGATGAAATCAGCACTACCCCCATAGCCTATCAGGAAGTTTCTCTGTTTAATACGCAAAACGGCTTTGCCAGTTTTCTGATTCCGGCTGTACTGATTCTCATCATACAGCAGACCCTGTTGTTGGGCGTCGGGTTATCTGCCGGAACTGCCCGCGAAAAGAACAGCTTCCGTCATCTTGTTCCGCTCAACAGAGAATACCGGGGAACCTTACGTATTGTATTAGGAAAATCGATAGCCTACCTGCTGGTTTATGCAGTAGTTTCGGCCTATATATTGTGTGCAGTACCCTATATGTTCAGCCTCATCCAACTGGCAGAACCTGCTACCCTACTGACATTCACACTGCCGTACGTATTGGCATGTATCTTCTTTGCCATGACTTGCTCCGTATTCATACATCACCGCGAATCGTGCATGATGATTTATGTATTCACCTCTGTTCCTCTCCTCTTTATTTCAGGAATATCGTGGCCCGGAGCCGCCATTCCTAAATTTTGGGAAATCATTTCATGGATTTTCCCTTCTACCTTCGGTATCAGAGGATTTGTAGGCATCAATTCCATGGGAGCCACTTTACAAGAAATTCAGTCAGATTATTTCGCCTTATGGATACAAACCGGTGTCTATTTCATTACTGCCTGCATTGTATACCGCCGGCAGATACTCTTAAGCCGGCATAAAGCCCTGGCAAGACTACAACAATACCGGAAACGTAAAAAATAAGACCTTAGCCAGACATAAGCTCTCTTATGTCTGGCTTTTATTTTTATTAACAAATGAGTCTTAGTAAATAAGAAGGAATAGCGTAGCTTTGCAATAAATATTATGCAACAATCTATGAGACTATCTATACTCCTGTTTTTTATCTGTAGTGTTACCTTATTACAAGCCATACCAGCTCCCAGCAAAAAGACCAGCTTCCGCATAACGATACTCAAGTCGAGTGGAGAACCCCAGCCCGGCGTTGTATTGAAAATAAAAAACAAGACTTTGGAATACAGAGGAAATGCAGAAGGAGTTATCTCTTTCGAATATGATGTGAATTCCAGTTTTTATCGCACGGCAGAATTATACCTTCCTACTGACATGGAGACAATCCAGTCTTCTTTCTTACTGACTGAAGCCGTAGCCGACACAACACTGTACATAGACAGTCCGGAAGAAATTGCAGCATTACAGCAGGCAGGTACAACTTTTCCTATAGAAGGTCTGATAAGTACAGCCAATGGAGAACCTCTTACCGGAGCAACTGTCAGCATACAGGGCACAGGACGCACTGTACAAAGTGACGAAATAGGCCTTTTTCACATCGAAGCAGATTACAACCATCCTATTGTGATTCGCGCCAAAGGAATGGAAACCCTTTCATTGGAGATTACCCGTTTTCTGCAGTTTGGTGAAGAACCTCTTCCTATCGTCATGCCTAAAAAAGGCTCCGACCGCATCTATCGAAGTGTAGAGCAAATGCCGCGTTTTCCGGGAGGCATGAAGGCAATGAGAAACTACATCAACCGAAATCTGCAATATCCCAAACAAGCCCAAAATGCAGGTATTGAAGGAGTAGTCGGGGTACAATTCATTGTAGAGAAAAACGGAGAAATTACTGATCCGATTATTGTACGCCATTTAAACGATGAACTGGACGAAGCAGCTTTACATCTGATACGTACCATGCCCCGATGGATTGCCGGGAAAGATCATGGCACCCCCGTACGATGCAAGTATTCTATTCCCATCCAGTTTAAACTACCTAAAAAAGAACCTGTTGTAGCTGGTTCTACAGGCGTAGATAAAACTCAAAAAACAACTTCCAGCCAAGAAGTTGCAAAAGAGATATTACCTGTAGCTTTGCAAAAAGCGCTTCCCATCAATCTGCTGCCTGATTTGAATATTGAATGGACAGAATATTTCCGCCCCCAAGCTATTGAACTGTCCTGGCCGCATGCACTCAAGTCGAAAAAAGGAAAGCGCCGCCGCTGATCAAAGTGATACAGAAGATTAATCAGTTCGAATACAACCACATAAAGTATTTATTCCTATACTGATTTGTAACCGACGACGTCGGCTCTATATTTAACGGCATCGATTATAAAAACAACGACGTCGATTGTAGAGCCGACGTCGTCGGTTATACTACATATCCAGTAAAAAACTTTATCTCAAACTGTAATTTATACGACTTAAACAAGCGTTTTTTTCAACAAAATACCGACATTTGCAACAAACAGATATGAATTACCGATATGTTACGTAAAATCAGAATCGCGTTTGCAGTCGTATTTTTTACCCTCATCACCCTACTGTTCCTCGACTTTACAGGAAGTATCCATACGTGGTTCGGGTGGATGGCAAAAATTCAGTTTTTACCTGCCTTACTGGCTTTGAATATTGGAGTTGTCGTTCTCCTGATAGCACTGACCCTCGCAGTAGGACGCATCTATTGCTCCGTTATTTGCCCGTTGGGTGTACTCCAGGACATCATCTCATGGAGCAGTGGAAAACGGAAAAAGAAAAAATACCGTTTCACTTACTCAACCGAGAAAAAACTACTCCGGTATGGTGTACTGATTCTCTTTATCATTGCTTTAATAGGAGGTATCGGCTCACTGACGGCTTTACTTGCTCCATACAGTTCTTACGGCCGTATCGCACAAAACCTCTTTGCTCCTTTGTACGGATGGGGAAATAATTTTCTGGCCTATCTGGCCGAACGGGCAGACAGTTACGCTTTCTACCGTACAGAAGTCTGGCTCAAAAGTCTTCCTACTTTCTGTATAGCTCTTGCTACATTAATCATATTGATAATCCTGGCATGGCGCAACGGAAGAACTTACTGCAATACCATCTGCCCGGTAGGCACCTTATTGGGCATATTATCCCGATATTCACTCTTCCGTCCGGTTATACACACCGAGAAATGTAACTCATGCACGCTTTGCTCACGCAAATGTAAAGCCTCTTGTATCGATTCCAAAGCACACCATATCGACTACAGCCGGTGCGTGGCTTGCATGGATTGTATAGATGTGTGCAAGCATGGAGCCATCCGTTTTCAGTATCGCTTCAAGAAAACAGTTCCACAGCAGTCTAAAGAAACACTCAAGGGACAACCGGCTGATCAGGCACGCAGACAGTTCCTCTCCGTTACAGCCGGACTGGCAGCTGCGGCTACTCTTAAGGCACAAGAGAAAAAAGTTGACGGTGGGCTGGCTGTCATCGAAGATAAGAAAATACCCGAACGCAAGACAAGAATCGTACCTCCGGGAGCACTCAGTATCCGTCATTTTGCCCAACACTGTACTGCCTGCCAGTTGTGTGTATCGGTCTGCCCCAATGAAGTACTCCGTCCTTCTAGCGGGCTGCTCACACTGATGCAGCCGGAAATGAGCTACGAACGAGGATATTGCCGTCCGGAATGTACCCGTTGCGCAGATGTTTGCCCCGCCGGAGCCATACGCCCTATCAGCAAAGCTGACAAATCATCTACACAAATCGGACACGCGGTATGGATTAAGAAAAACTGCATACCTCTGACCGACGGAGTAGAATGTGGAAACTGTGCCCGTCACTGCCCTGCAGGAGCTATACAGATGGTACCATCAGATGCAGCGAATCCTCAGTCGCTTAAAATTCCGGTAGTCAATACCGAACGCTGCATAGGATGTGGAGCCTGTGAAAATCTGTGTCCGGCACGCCCGTTCAGTGCCATTTATGTAGAAGGGCATGAAATACACCGGACTCTATAAGCGCAACCGAAAAACTGGAATGAAAAACTTAATGGTTTGATATATGACAAACAAAAAACACATATCCCGACGAGACTTCTTTAAGCTGACCGGAGCAGCCGGAATGGCAATTGCCGGATGGACGGCATGCAGCCGTTCTGCACAGCAAGCAGCATCCGGTGAAACGACAAAAGAAATCCCAACCGATCAGATGACTTACCGAACCCATCCGAAAACGGGAGAAAAGGTTTCTATTTTAGGATATGGATGCATGCGCTGGCCTACCATAAAGAGAGAGAACTCCAAAGAGGGAGAAGAAGAAATTGATCAGGAAGCAGTCAACCAGCTGGTCGACTATGCCATTGCTCATGGAGTCAACTATTTTGATACGTCTCCTGCCTATTGCAAAGGTCAGTCGGAACGTGCTACCGGTATCGCACTGCACAAGCATCCGCGAAACAAGTATTTCATCGCAACAAAGTTATCGAACTTTGCTCCTTCCACCTGGAGCAGAGAAGCTTCTCTGGAGATGTATCATAACTCATTCAAAGAACTGCAAGTAGACTATATAGACTATATGCTGCTGCATGCAGTGGGAATGGGCGGAGGAATGGAAGAGTTCGAAGCACGGTATATAAAGAATGGTATGCTCGATTTCCTGGTAGAAGAACGAAAAGCCGGACGCATCCGTAACTTGGGTTTCTCTTACCATGGCGATATCAGAGTATTCGACTATCTGCTGTCTCAGCACGACAAATATCAGTGGGATTTTGTACAAATACAGATGAATTACCTCGACTGGGAGCATGCCAAGGAAATCAATCCACGCAATACCAATGCCGAGTATCTGTATGGAGAACTGGCCAAACGGAATATTCCTGCCATTATTATGGAACCTCTGCTGGGAGGCCGTCTGTCGAAAGTACACGACCATATTGTGGCACGCCTCAAACAGCGGGAACCAGAACGGAGTGTAGCTTCATGGGCCTTCCGCTTTGTCGGTACTTTCCCCAATGTACTGACAGTATTGAGTGGAATGACTTTTATGGAACATTTACAGGACAATTTACGAAGCTATTGTCCATTACAGCCTCTTACACAGGAAGAAACACAGTTTCTGTATGATACAGCCGACTTGATGATGCAATATCCTACCATCCCGTGTAACGACTGTAAGTATTGTATGCCATGTCCGTACGGAATCGACATCCCTTCTATTCTGCTACATTACAACAAATGTGTCAACGAAGGAAATGTTCCCGAAAATGCACAGGCAGAAAACTACCGGAAGGCACGCAGGGCTTTCCTCATCGGATACGACCGTAGCGTTCCCCGTCTCCGGCAAGCCAATCACTGCATCGGTTGCAAACAGTGTATTTCCCACTGCCCGCAAAGTATAGACATTCCTAAAGAGCTGCACCGTATTGATGCCTTTGTAGAAGACTTGAAACAAAATAAACTCTGAAACAATGAAAGAAATTATTGATTTACTGCATACGCAAAAATGCTCGTGTGTAATAGCGGGAGCATCAGGAGAAATAAGAAGCTTTCATCAGCGAGGAGTAGCCGACCTGTATACTCTGCTCTGTCAGGAGCCTCAACTTCTGCACGGAGCCTCTGTGGCCGACAAGGTAGTGGGAAAAGCAGCTGCAGCATTAATGGTCAAAGGACAAATCAAGGAACTGTATACAGATACCATCAGTACTCCGGCATTAAAGTTGCTGCAGGCAGCCCATATTCCGGTAGAATATACACAAGCAGTACCTTATATCCGCAACCGCGACAATACCGGCTGGTGCCCGCTGGAAACACGCTGCTACGAAGAAGATTCCATCGATATCCTGTTTACCATTATCGACCGGTTTATTAAAAGCAAAATCTAACAAATTCATTCATAGAAATGGAAACAACTGTAAAACTATACACACTCTCTTACAAACAGAGCAAAACTTATCTTACAGCCGCTCTGTTTGTATTGGGCAACATCATATTGCCTCAGCTCTTTCATCTGATTCCACAAGGAGGAGTTACATGGCTCCCTATTTACTTTTTTACCTTAATAGGAGCCTACAAATACGGATGGCAGGTAGGAATACTGACAGCCTTTCTGTCTCCACTTGTCAATTCATTTTTCTTCGGTATGCCTGCCCCCGCAGTATTACCGGCTATTTTACTGAAGTCCATTCTACTGGCCACAGGGGCAGGATTTGTAGCCGGATATTTCAAAAAAGTATCTTTGGAACTACTTGTTCTAATTGTTGCTTTTTATCAGATATTCGGCACTTTGGGAGAATGGATGATGCAAGGCGATTTTTATCTGGCTATTCAGGATTTCCGTATAGGCATTCCCGGTATGCTGCTTCAGATAATTGGAGGTTATTTGTTTATTACTCACTTTATACGTAAATAATTATGTTTGGACTTGGTACTCAAGAATTATTATTCATCATACTCCTTATTTTATTATTCTTTGGTGGTAAAAAAATTCCAGAACTCATGAAAGGTTTGGGAAAAGGTGTACGCAGTTTCAAGGAAGGAATGAAAGAAGTAGAAAAAGATTCCAACAAGACTGATAAGACTGATGACAGCGCATCCAAATAAAATAGAAGAAGAGAACTGCATACAGCCCGAAGGGATGTCTTTTTGGGAGCATCTGGACGAACTGAGAGCATCGTTGATAAAAATCATTATTGCCACAATTGCATGTAGCATCATTGCCTTTTTATTCAAAGATGAAGTATTCTCCATTATCCTTGCTCCCAAAAACGATCATTTTATTACCTACCGGTTGCTGAACATGATTAACCGGTGGGCCACAGGAATGGACTCTACGGGATTTTCCGTCAGTTTAATTAACACCGGCCTGGCCGAGCAGTTTATCATCCATATGAAAACTTCTCTCTACACCGGAGTGTTGCTTTCTTCTCCTTACATATTATACATCTTATTCCACTTTATCTCCCCAGCCTTATACAGTCATGAACGAAAGTATTCGGTTCGGGTAGCAGGAGGTGGCTATATCATGTTCATGGCAGGTGCCTTGCTGAACTACTTTCTTATTTTTCCCCTTACTTTCCGCTTTTTGGGTACTTATCAAGTCAGTACGGAAGTAACCAACATGATTTCCCTGCAATCGTATATGGATACTTTACTAATGATGAGCCTGTGGATGGGAATTCTGTTCGAACTTCCCGTAATATGCTGGTTAATGGGAAAATTGGGAGTGCTCTCCGCTTCTTTCATGCGACGTTTCCGGAAGCACTCCATTATTGTCATTCTCATTATCGCTGCCATCATTACTCCTACATCCGATGTGTTTACACTTACACTGGTCAGTTTCCCTATTTGGATTTTGTATGAGGCAAGTATCTGGATTGTAGCCAAAGTACATCCCGACTCACAGAAATAACCGTTCTCAGGCAACCATAAAAAGTGAAGGACAAGTATATTTTTTCCAACAGCCTACATTTATTTGAATCTAACGGAAGATTACCTGCTGTTATTTATACAAATTATCTAACTTTGCGTTGAAACCATAAACGAGTAACAATGAAAAAACTTTTTGTACTTTTTTATCTGTTGGCTTGCATTCTGACAGGAGCGCAGGCACAGCAACATGTTACGCTGAAAGATGTAGCACAAGGTACTTACCGTGCAAAAAATATCTATGGCATTAAACCCATGCTGGACGGCGAACATTATACCCAAATAAGCAGTGACGGAAAACGAATCGTGAAATATTCGTTCAAAACAGGAAAAGAAGTAGATACTGTATTCGATGTAACTACTGCACGCAACTGTACATTCAAATCGTTTGACGACTATATTCTTTCGCCCGACGAAAAACGGATTCTGATACAGACAGAAACCCAGCCAATTTACCGCCGCTCGTTTACTGCGGTATATTATATTTTCGATGTAAGAAACAACAAGGTGACTCCTCTTTCCGATAAAGGAGCACAGCAGGTTCCTCTGTTCTCGCCCGACGGAAACCAGATTGCCTTTGTGAGAAACAACAATATTTTTCTGGTCAAACTGCTGTTTGGAAACAGTGAGTCGCAAGTAACCAAAGACGGAGAATATAACAAAGTACTGAACGGTATCCCCGACTGGGTATACGAAGAGGAGTTCGGATTCAATCGTGCCTTCGACTTCAGTGCCGACAGTCGTATGATTGCTTATATCCGCTTCGACGAGAGTCAGGTTCCACAATTTTCATTCCCTTTGTACAAAGGAGCTTTTCCTTCGAACGAAGAATATGCAAGCTATCCGGGAGCATACAGATATAAATATCCCAAAGCAGGGGAAGTAAACTCGAAAGTAACTGTACATACATTCGATATCAAGAGTCGTGTAACCCGCCAGATGGACCTTCCGCTCGATACAGATGGATACATTCCACGTATCAAGTTTACTTCCGACCCGGAAAAACTGGCTATCATGACTCTGAACCGCCATCAGAACCGTTTCGACCTTTATATGGCTAATCCCCGCAGTTCACTTTGCAAGCTTGCCATCCGCGATGAAGCAGAACAATATATCAAGGAACAGGCTTATTCCGACATCGCTTTCTATCCGGAACATATCGTAATGATGAGTGAAAGAGACGGTTACAATCATCTGTATTTATATACCATTGCCGGCAATCTGGTAAAACAGATTACCAAAGGACAGTTTGAGGTGAAATCGTTCTTGGGATGGGACCAAAACAACAATATCTTTTATTATAGCAGCAATGAAGAGAGCCCACTCCGTAGTGCCGTGTATAAAATCGATGCAAAAGGGAAAAAGACCAAACTGTCTTCACGTACAGGAACTAATGAGGCTATTTTCAGTACCAATCAGAAATACTACATCAACAAGTATTCAGGTATAAAGACCCCAACTCTGATTACCATCAACGACAACAAAGGAAAAGAATTGACTACTTTGCTGGACAATGCAGAACTGAAAGCTAAAGTCAGCAGTCTGAATATGCCAAGTAAGGAATTCTTTAGCTTCAAGACTTCGGAAGGTGTGGAACTGAACGGATGGATTATGAAACCACACAATTTTGATGCAAACAAGAAATATCCGGTCATCATGCACCAGTACAGCGGACCAGGCTCTCAGCAGGTACTCGACCGCTGGAACATCGGCAGTATGGGTGATGGAGGTATGTTTGAAGCATATATGTGCGACAAAGGATACATCATGGTATGTGTAGACGGACGTGGAACAGGCGGACGTGGTGCGGCTTTCGAAAAATGTACTTATCTGTACTTAGGAGTAAAAGAGGCACAAGACCAAGTGGAAACCGCCCGCTATCTGGGTACACTCCCCTATGTAGACGGTAAACGTATCGGTATTTGGGGATGGAGCTTTGGAGGTTACACCACACTGATGTCTATGAGTGAAGGTTCTGCAGCCTTTAAAGCGGGAGTAGCCATTGCAGCCCCCAGCGACTGGAGATTTTATGATACCATATATACCGAACGTTTTATGCGTACACCGAAAGAAAACGGAGAAGGATATAACGCCGGTTCCGCTATCTTAAGAGCACCGCAAATGCAAGGAAAACTGTTGCTGATTCATGGTACAGCCGACGACAACGTACACTACCAGAATTGTGCCGAATATAGTGAAGCACTGGTACAGGCAGGTATCCAATTTGATATGCAGGTATATACCAACCGTAATCACGGCATATTCGGAGGAAATACCCGCAACCATCTGATGAACCGTGTAGCAAACTTCTTTATCAATAACCTTTAATAAAAAGTTCTTGGGCCTCCGGACACTGAAAAGCATCATTCACTTTTCAAGCCGAAAGCCCAAGAATTTTACTTTTAATCCTATGGAACACGTAAAAAAACCTGAATGGCTGAAAATAAAAATCGGTACTAATCAGCGATACACCGATACAAAGCGTATTGTAGATACACATCGGCTACATACGATATGTAGTAGTGGGAGATGCCCCAATTTAGGTGAATGCTGGGGAAAAGGAACTGCCACCTTTATGATTGGAGGAGCAATATGTACCCGTGCATGCAAATTCTGCAATACTCAAAGCGGAAAGCCGCTTCCACTCGACGCAGAAGAGCCTATGCGAGTCGCCGAATCCATCCGCTTGATGAAACTCAATCATGCAGTAATCACATCTGTAGACCGGGACGACCTGGAAGATCTGGGTGCTTCACACTGGGCTGCTACTATACGGGCAATCCGTGAGTTAAACCCTCAAACAACACTGGAAACACTGATTCCTGATTTCCAAGGAAGAGGAGAACTTATCCAGATGGTTACTGATACTCATCCGGACATCATTTCACACAATATGGAAACTGTCAGACGAATTACTCCACTGGTACGTAGCGCAGCTACTTACGACAGAAGTCTGTCTGTGATCCAACAGATAGCGGATAGTGGTATCACGGCCAAATCGGGTATTATGGTGGGATTGGGAGAGACACCCGAAGAAGTGGAACAGACAATGGATGATTTACTGCAGCATGGATGTAGTATACTGACCATCGGACAGTATCTTCAACCTACCCGCAAACACTTTTCGGTAGCAGCATACATTACACCGGAACAATTTACACACTATAAAATTATTGGAGAAAAAAAGGGATTTACAACGGTGGAAAGCGGACCACTGGTACGGTCTTCTTATCATGCCGAAAAGCATCTGCCCAACCATTGAACAAATTGGGTTTTTCCGTTGTTGAAAAAATAAAACCCCTATAAGATGAAGCTATTGTTGAAATATAAGGATCAAATTGTATCGCTCGGATTATTACCTCTCATTGCAACACTGATTGCACTTCATTTTCTGCCTTCTGTTGCTGTATTAGGAGGAGGGTTATTGCTAAGCCTCATCGTCTTGTTCTATTACATCATCCGACTGAAAGAATTGAACTTCTTTCTTTTGCTCGGAACCATCGGCATAGGTACGTGCTATATAGTACGCCAATTTACCGATTATCAACTTCTTCCCAAAGGAGGAATTACTCCTACGCTTGAATTTATTTTACTTATTTTCGCCTTTATCCACATTACGGCTCCTGAAATTTACAAAAGTTTCCAACGGTGGCTGAAGTTGAAAGGTTGTTTTTCCTACCTGCTTGAAGCCAAAACAATTGTCATTCTATCCAGCCTCCATCTGCTGATTTTAGGCATTACTGTTTATTATCACAAATCTTTATCGGATGAGACTTATTTCTTCCTAGTCAATATCATACCGGTATCCATTTATATCATTTGCCTGATTATTAATATCGTAGGGATATGTATTGCATTACAGGACAATTTCCGTTATACAATTATACGAATTGCTCCTCTCTGTCACAATAAAATTTACCTGACCAAGCGAAAATATACGGGTTGCTGTTCTTCTACTTCTACAGTTCTCTGGGATTTACCGGTAGAAAATAATTTCGAAGGATCAACTAACCGAAACGACAAATATGCCCGTAAGATAGCAAAGAAATATTGGAACATAAAAGAAACTCCTCGGGCTATTTTACATTATAAATCCAGTTTAAACTGTTCGTGTGAACAATATATTCATCTTTATATTCTTCCGATTGACAACGAAACCAAGATACACTCTTCGGAAGGCAGATTCTTTTCCTTTGAAGAAATTGAGGCGAACAAAGACAAGTTCAGTCCAACCCTTCTGCATGAGTTTTCCCATCTGCAACTGGCTGCTCATATGTGGAATGAATATTTTGACGATTAAACAAAAAAACAACACAATATGATACGAAAAGTACAAACCGAAGATGCTGAAGCTATTGCAGCAATTTATAATCATTACATCGCACAAACTACTATTACATTTGAAACGGAACCGGTTTCTACAGAAGAAATGAAAAGGCGTATTCTATCTATCAGTCGTAATTATCCGTATTGGATATACGAAGAGAAAGGAGAAATAGCCGGATATTGTTATGCTCACCAATGGAAAGAAAAAGAGGCTTACCAATGTACTGCAGAAACTACGATATATATTAAACCAGAATATACTGGTAAAGGAATAGGGAAAAAACTGATGCTACATCTGATAAACTCTTGCCGGGAACGTAACTTGCATACGCTTATAGCTTGCATTACTTATCCTAATGAGCCCAGCATGCGTTTGCATGAGCAATTAGGTTTCTGCCTGGTTTCACACTTTCACGAAGTAGGTAGAAAATTTGACCAATGGCTGGATGTATGCGATTATGAACTACATCTATAAAAACTCTTTTATAAAGAACGAAGATAAAAATTA
>NZ_JBBKBS010000033.1:0-18702 GCF_037890285.1 Phocaeicola sp. HCN-40430 | reverse complement strand
ATCGGACAGCAATATTTTCAAATATAGAATCTGTCTTAAAGGGAATATGTGTATTATCTGTTTAGGGGAGTTTGTTGTATTTTACTTTCGAAGCAATCGGATTGTAGATTACCCTGCTCTTTTTATTGGAAGTGGTTGGTTGTTCCGGCTGCGGTGGTTGTGGAAATGAGTGGTGATCCATGTGATACATTACAGAATAAAGCAAGGTATCTTGCGGTGTACCCAGTTCCCCCAATTTCTCTGCAGGATTCTCTGCCACTTGGTGTGCAGGAGTCAGGCCGCTGGTAAAATAGTCATATTCTCCTTTTGAGTTACTAAGATAAGCCGTTGTCAGCCAAAACTCCAGTTCGGGGTATTCGGGAGTAGTAAAGAGACTTTGCGCTACATTTTTTCCGAATGTTGCTTCTCCTACCTGAATGAGTTTATCTCCTAAATAAGGTCGGAGACAATTGATGACCATTTCTGATGCAGATGCCGTATTTCCTGAAGTAATGATATATAGGTTTGCATAATTGTAACCTGTTATACCCTCTTGAAACGGAATATTTTCTTCTTTATTGATTTTGTTATTGTATATCAGCTTTAGGCATGTTTGTCCACTTGCACTAGATGGAGCCAACATGCTACTGAGTAATACAGCAGTAGATACATATCCACCCGGATTATACCGAAGGTCTAAGATTACATCGTTAGGAGATGTACTCATACCCTCTGCAAATGCACTTTTTAGTTTATCTTCTTCTTCGGTTTCGAAACTGTTGTATAAAATATAAAATGCTTTTCGTCCTCCTTCTGTGGTTATGTTTTTAGTTAGGAAGACGCTTGGTTGGTCTACGATACGTGGGGCTGGCATTTGTACTTCGCAAGTATCATAAATTTGCTTATCGTTTTCTCCTGTTGCCGTATGGGGAGTAATCAGCATATATCGATAAGACTGGGTAGGGTACTGAAAGTATTGGCTGTAATTACTGTTGGTAATTTTCTGACTATCTACAGCAATAACACAGCT
The DNA here is from genome assembly GCF_037890285.1 of Phocaeicola sp. HCN-40430. Lineage (NCBI taxonomy): Bacteria > Pseudomonadati > Bacteroidota > Bacteroidia > Bacteroidales > Bacteroidaceae > Phocaeicola > Phocaeicola sp. HCN-40430. The sequence goes on along the minus strand of NZ_JBBKBS010000033.1, from coordinate 17,693 downwards.
TCCTCGTTTTAAACCTGCTTCTTTAGCAGGAGACTGATCCTGTACATATAAGATACGAACTGCATTAGTCCCATCTTCCAAACGTATTATTGTACCTTCTAATCCAAAAGAAGGTGATGTCGTTTCTACTCTTGATCTTTGGTAAACAGAATCTATATGTGAGAAAATGACAGAACCTTTTTTATCTTTGTCAGATACGACGGAAGACAAAAACTCTTGAGGTTTTTTGAAAAAATCAATATTATCTTCTGCCGGCAGATCTTCATAAAATAAATAATTCTGCTGCATGGTTTCATAAATCCATGTTTTGGCAGCAATCAGCGCATAATACTCTCCTGAGCGATCTTCTCCGCACGAACCTAAAAAAACGGATGGCAAAAGAAGACTGATTAAAAGATAAATAGGATATTTTTTCATGCTATTTAGCGCATTTGAAATGAATTCTGTCCAATCATATTTCCATCAGCAAAGATATATACATTGTATGTACCTGCTGGAAGGAATTCCTCTACATCCCAATATACAGTTACACTTTGTTCTTCTCCGGTATACTCAATGTATTTTTTTATAGAATATGAAATATTCCTGTCTTCGTAAGAGAATGTAGTATTCCCTTTAGTTAGGATGTCATTGTCCGGTTTGGCTATACGTAAATATAGAGTTTTGTTACCTGTTTCTGCTGTGATATTTTTTACAATGGTAAAGGTAATGGCGATTTTCTTTACGTCTTTCACTTTCTTAGCTTTCTTACCTCGCTTGTTCATCGGGGTAATTACAATGTTAGTTGCGTCGAGTTGGGCAGCTAACGATACTTTTTCGTTCAAGTTTTTCTTTTCTGCGGCCAGATTACTGATTTGTACAGTTGCGGCACTGTATTTGGTTTTGACTTCTTGATTTTCCTTAGTTAAGGCTTCGTTTATTTTATTCAAAGAGTCTATCTGCATCACATAGCTTCTCAATACGGCACGTACCGTTTTCAGTTCTTTTTTCAAACGCATAATTTCGGCAGCGTTGCTACTTTTTACCTGACGCAGTTCTTCCAGCAAGCGTTGAGTTTTCAACTTTTCACTTTCCAGCTTTTCGCGCAAGGAGTCGTTGCTGATTTGTATCTGAAGTTCATCGTATTGAGTGGCGAATGTATTGTATTCGTTTTCCATTTCCTCTTTTTCGATAGCAAAGAGTTCTGTCATTTCTTTATTCTTGCGGAATTCGTTGAATGCCAAGAATGAAATAATACCGATAACGCCTATTAAAGCAGCTATTACAATGATGAATTTTTTATTCTTTTCCATGAAAACACTATTTTGGGCAAAAATACAACTAATTTGTGAACATGGGAGAATGTATTGCTAAAAAAATATTATCTGTTATGGTCTGATATGGATAATTAAAGAGTTATCTCCTTGTTTCCAATGATAAAAGGAGAGGCTGGGATATTTTGATATACCTTCATTATCTATCCATTGGTTCAATAAATCGAGCAGAGATTGGCTGTTATCTGTAGTTATATAAGTTGTCGGATTATAAGAAAATATATTTTCATTTTCTATTTGTCCCGAACCTATTGCTTTTACAGTATTTGGGTGATAACTTTTTGAAATACGTCCTCCATTTCCTTTGTAAATTAAAGCAGCATATGCTTTGGGGTAATTGTTGTTATGCGTAAAACAGTTTTCTATATATCCTCCGTCCCTTTGTTCATTACATATTCCTGCTCCATTTGCAGCTTTTTTATAAGAACATTGTTCTGTAAAACAATTCAATATTCCTTTCATATTTATGTTTGAGATTCCTCCGTAAGAACCGTCTTCGAAAGAAAATTCCGTTTGTTCTACAGAGCAGTTGATGATAAATCCTTTGTTGATTCCTGCGATGCCTCCTGATGTTGTAGATTTAGTTGTATTAAAGAGACTATTAGTGACTCTGCAACCATCAATTAGGCCTCTGTTTTCCCCACATAAAAGTCCCGTCATGGAGCATTTGTTTTTTAACGATGAATACGAAATCTGTGATAAGTGCAAGTTTTTTACCACTCCGGTTTCATCGATGAAGCCAAATAATCCGGTGCGTAAACGATAAGTAAATGTACTTAATATGATATTGCTTAAAGTGTGGTTCTGACCGTCGAATACATCTTTGAACCCAAGTTCATGTCCACCTGTCTTAATCCATCCTATGTCAAGAAGCTCTGCGCATTGTGTCTCACTGAAAGTCAGATCGTTCTGTAGATAGTAAGTTGTCACTCCATTTTGGGTTGTGCCAAATTCATCAAGACTGCGACCTTTATATTCATTTCCGTTGATTAATTGCGTAAAAGCGATGAAATCTTCGGGGGTGTAGATACCAATATTGCCTTCTGTCGTCTTTATCAGGCAATTATAGGAATACCCGCTGCTAAAAGAGTGGTTGGGCAGTGTGGTTTGTATACGTCCTTCGAGGGTGACTAATGTGATATCAATAGATAGATTATCGTATGGTGGAATAATGAAAGAGTAAATGCCATCTTCTTTTCGTTCAAAAAAGATGGTGTGTTTTATTTGATTATCGTAGGTAATTTCTGAGGTTTCTGGATTTATATGAGAAATACTCACAGAAGGAGTAAATTCTATTTTTTCCAAAGTTTGATTAAGTTCTGGACTTACAGAAAATGAAATATGTGAAAACAAGTGATTAAACGACAGTTGAATAGGTTGTCCATAGGGGATAGTTTGCTGTGCAATAAGAATATCCTGTAATTCTTCTTTTTCATTATAGATAAATTGATTATCGGATAACACGGGAGGGTGATAAGCGAGAATATGGGCTGGAATTTCTTCTTCCTCCCATTTCTTGGGGAGTTCTCCTTGCCAGTTTGTACCTGAATAGGTTAATATACTACCATCTACATATAGTCCTCCAGAACTGAAAAATGAAATAGTGCTTAGTTCAGGAAGAGATTGTTCCGAGGAAACCGTACGTGATTTTTCAGAAAAGAAGGTGTTACATAACTTACCTTGTATAATGACTGGATATTCTTTGGAGTGATGAGGGCTTTCGGTAGTGCAACCAGCAAAAAGTATTGAAAAGAGGAGTGTTATAAATATTTTTTTCATTATGCGCTATTTTTCTGTATATAACGCAATGGTTTGTCTTTATTATACCAGTGAAACAATAAAAAACGTTGCCCACCTGTCACAGGCAAGCAACGTTGCTTACAATACAAATACAACTAAACGAGATATTTTATTGTTACACAATTCCTTGAGCCATCATTGCATGGGCTACTTTCATGAAACCTGCAATGTTTGCTCCTTTTACATAATTTATGTAACCATCAGTTTCTGTTCCGTATTTCACACATTGTTCATGGATATTATGCATGATTTGATGTAGTTTTTCGTCTACTTCCTGTGCACTCCAACTTAAATGCATTGCATTCTGGCTCATTTCCAGTCCGGAAGTCGCTACACCTCCTGCATTTACAGCCTTGCCAGGAGCATACATAATTTTATGTTCAATGAAGGAGTCTATAGCTTCAGGAGTACAACCCATGTTGGATATTTCACCGATACAGAGAACCTGATTGTCTATCAGATGACGTGCATCTTCACCATTTAGTTCATTCTGAGTTGCACAAGGAAGCGCTATATCTACTTTTACTTCCCATGGGCGGCGTCCTTCTACAAATGTTGCGTTAGGATAACGTTCCGCATACGGAGCTACGATGTCGTTGCCTGAAGCACGTAATTCAAGCATATAGTCGATTTTTTCTCCACTGATACCATCCGGATCGTATATGTATCCATCCGGTCCGGAGATTGTCACCACTTTGGCACCCAGTTGAGTTGCTTTTGTTGCTGCTCCCCATGCTACGTTTCCAAAACCAGAGATTGCTACAGTTTTACCTTTTATATCGATATTTTTCTTGTCGAGCATATGTTTCACGAAGTACAGACCTCCGAATCCGGTAGCTTCCGGACGGATAAGTGAACCACCAAACTCCAACCCTTTTCCGGTAAATGTTCCGGTAAATTCATGAGTCAGTTTTTTATACATACCAAACATGTAGCCCACTTCACGTCCACCTACACCAATGTCTCCTGCTGGGACATCCATGTCCGGACCTACATGACGCCACAATTCCAGCATAAAGGCCTGACAGAAGCGCATCACTTCTGCATCGCTTTTACCACGAGGAGAGAAGTCGGAACCACCTTTTCCTCCTCCCATTGGTAATGTAGTAAGGGCGTTTTTGAAAGTTTGTTCAAATCCTAAAAATTTTAGGATAGAAAGGTTCACAGAAGCGTGAAAACGGATACCACCTTTGTATGGGCCAATCGCATTGTTGAATTGCACACGATAACCTAAATTGACTTGTACTTTTCCTTTGTCATCTACCCAAGGAACACGGAATGTGATGATACGGTCTGGTTCGACAAGGCGTTCAATCAGCGAAGCTTTTTCGAATTCCGGATGCTGGTTGTATACATCTTGAATGGAAAGCAAAACTTCTCTTACTGCTTGCAAGTACTCAGATTCACCTGGATGTTTAGCTTCCAAGGAAGCCATAATTTGATTGATATCCATAATTATATAGTTTAAGGTCTGACAAAAAGAAATCTTTTATATCTGCAAAGATATGCTTTTCTGTATATCTTCAAAATGTTTTTCACTCTTTTTCTCGTTTATAACAATAAAAAGTTATTAATGACATCTTGTTGTCATTTATGAAATCGAGCGGTGAGTGATTAAAAGTATCCGATAACGATGAAAGTCTGAGTCATAGGTTGTATGAATCGGGAGAATTATGTAGATTTGTTAGCAGAATAGAGTCTAAATCAGAGTGTACTATGCTTAGCAAATTAAAATTAAACCAGCTTTATTTTAAAGATACGCAGTTCGTGAATTTAATGACAAAACGCATATTCAATGTTTTGTTGGTGGCAAATCCCTACGATGCCTTTATGTTGGAGGATGATGGACGTATCGATGAAAAGATCTTTATAGAATACATGAATCTCAGTCTTCGATATCCTCCCCGTTTTACTCAAGTATCGACAGAGGAAGATGCTTGGAAGCAGTTGGGAATAACGATGTTTGATTTGGTTATTTGTATGCCGGGCTCGGATAATAGTGATACTTTTGATATTGCCAGACAGATAAAGGAGAAGTATCCTAAAATTCCACTTGTTGTTCTGACTCCGTTTTCGCATGGCATTACCCAACGTATGGCAAGTGAAGATCTTAGTATTTTTGAATATGTATTTTGCTGGTTGGGAAATACCGATTTATTGGTATCCATCATCAAGCTGATTGAAGATAAGATGAATTTGGAACATGACATCAAGGAGGTAGGAGTCCAGATGATCATGTTAGTGGAGGACTCTATTCGTTTTTACTCATCCGTCCTTCCTAATCTTTATAAGTTCGTACTCCGTCAAAGTCAGGAGTTTGCTACCGAGGCGTTGAACGAACATCAGCGTACACTCCGTATGCGCGGGCGCCCTAAAATTGTGTTGGCCCGTTCGTACGAGGAAGCAATGGGACTCTATAAAAAATACAGCAACAATACGTTGGGTATCATTTCGGATGCCCGATTCCCTCATGAAGGAGTGGACGACCCGTTGGCTGGTGTCAAACTGTTGACAGAAATCCGTCGCTACGATCCTTTTGTACCTCTTATCCTACAGTCGGCAGAAGAAGAAAACAGAAGCTATGCCAATGAATTGGATGTGCAGTTTATCGATAAGAACTCGAAGAAAATGGATGTCGATTTGAGGGAAGCCGTGTCTGCAAGCTTCGGCTTTGGTGATTTTATTTTCTTAAATCCCCAAACCATGGAAGAAGTAGTACGGGTACATAATCTGAAAGAACTTCAGAATGTCATCTATTCTATTCCTGCTGACTCCTTATTATATCATATTACCCGTAATCATGTATCGCGCTGGTTGTATTCAAGGGCAATCTTTCCTGTAGCAGAATTTTTGAAGCAGGTTACTTGGGAATCTTTAAAAGATATTGATGCACATCGTAAAATCATCTTTGAAGCGATTGTAAAATACCGGAAGATGAAGAACCAGGGAGTTGTGGCTGTATTCCAGCGTGACCGTTTCGACCGTTATTCCAATTTTGCCCGTATTGGCGACGGCTCATTGGGAGGAAAAGGAAGAGGACTTGCCTTCATTGATAATATGGTGAAGCGTCATGCCGAATTCGAGGAATTTGAAAATGCAACGGTAGTTATTCCGAAAACGGTGGTACTGTGTACGGATATCTTCGATGAATTTATGGATATGAACAATCTGTACCAGCTGGCCTTGAGTGATGCAGACGATGAAACCATTCTTCGCGCTTTTCTCCGTGCAAAGCTGCCGGACAGATTGGTAGAGGACTTTTTTGCGTTCTTTGAGGTTGTAAAGGCGCCAATTGCCATCCGCTCGTCCAGCTTGTTGGAAGATTCGCATTACCAACCTTTTGCTGGTATTTATTCCACTTATATGATACCTTATCTGGAAGATAAGTATGAAATGCTTCGTATGCTGAGTGATGCCATTAAGGGGGTATATGCATCCGTCTATTATAAAGATAGTAAAGCTTATATGCAGGCTACACGGAATGTAATCGACCAGGAAAAAATGGCTGTAATCTTGCAGGAGGTAGTCGGAACACAGTATGGCAGCCGTTATTATCCTTCAATTTCAGGTGTGGCTCGTTCCATTAATTATTATCCGATAAACGATGAACAGGCAGAAGAGGGTACAGTGAGTCTGGCATTGGGGTTAGGTAAATATATCGTAGATGGCGGTTTGACTCTTCGCGTATGTCCTTATCATCCGGACAAGGTGCTGCAGACAAGTGAAATGGAAATGGCATTACGTGAAACACAGACACGTTTTTATGCACTTGACCTGGAAAATACAGGTAATAATTTTTCGCTCGACGATGGATTTAATCTGTTAAAACTTCCGGTAAAAGAGGCAGAGAACGATGGCTCTCTCAACTATCTGGCTTCTACTTACGACCCTTACGATATGGTTATACGCGATGGTATCTATCCGGGTGGCCGTAAACTGATTACTTTTGCCAATATACTGCAACATGATGTCTTCCCGTTGGCTCGTATCCTTCAGTTGGTGCAGAAGTACGGTCAGGGAGAGATGCGCCGTCCGGTAGAGATAGAATTTGCTGTCAACTTTGATGCTCGTACAAAATCGGGTACATTCTATTTACTGCAGATTCGTCCGATGGTAGATATGAAAGCCAATCTGACCGAAGATTTAAGTTTGATACCCGAAGAACGCTTATTGCTGAAGAGCGAAAATTCTTTAGGACATGGAGTAATGGAAGATATTCACGATGTGATTTATGTGAAAACGGAGGGCTATTCTGCTTCGAACAACCAGTTGATAGCCTATGATATAGAGAAATTGAATCGTCGTTTTCTGGATGAAGAGAAACATTATGTACTGGTAGGACCCGGACGTTGGGGAAGTAGCGATACCTGGTTGGGTATTCCGGTGAAATGGCCCAATATATCGGCAGCCCGTGTCATTGTAGAAGCAGGACTGACAAATTATCGTATAGATCCTAGTCAGGGAACTCACTTTTTCCAGAATCTTACTTCGTTTGGAGTTGGGTATTTTACCATTAATGCCTATATGAACGACGGATTGTATAATCAGGAACTTCTGAACAGTATGCCTGCCGTAGAAGAAACTAAGTTTATACGCTGGGTACATTTTGATAAGCCTTTGTCTGTCAAAATGGATGGGAAGAAAAAAATAGGTGTTGTTGAAATAGGATAGTGCTTGACAGAGAAACTGTATCAAGATAAGATTTATTATCATAAATATAAACGCATGATTCTGTTTGCTGATTGAAATCGACGACGTCGGCTGCACAATCGCCTACGTTGGCCGTATAGCCAACAACGATAACTGTGCAGCCGGCGTCGTCGGTTAAAGTTTTTATCATTCATTGTTTCCTTTTTGTTCCTGCCACATTGTTGAACTGTCAAAAAAAGACGATTCTAATTTCTGCTTCTCTCCGGATTTGGATAAAACTGCTGTTTATACATATATTTATGCTATTAAGGGCTTTCCTGATATGAGTAAAGTCCGGTTTCTTTATTTGTTATTTGGGTAAACAGAAAAATGCTTTTTATGCAGTCTGATAAAACAAATTCATATATGGTCTGTGTAAGTAAAACCAGATATATAATATATTATTATTGATGTTTGGGGGTATCTTTTTCTTTGCGAACTATTAAAATCTTAAAGAAAGAATATTTATTTGATTAATAATATTGTGAAATTTGCAGAATTATGTAATTGAGAAAGAATGAAAAATGAAAATTAGAACAAAAAAAGAAAAATTAGACCTTTCCTGCTTTTGTGAATGTCTGTTTCTTTGCAAATGGAATATTCTATAGTTTGTATAGGGAAAAAATAAAATGAAAAAAGCTTATTGTGGATTGATGTCCTTACTGTTACTTGGATTATTTTCTTGTGCAAAAGAAAAAACGTCAAGTATGTTTGAAGGACGTATTAATGTAAGTGTAAATGCTGATCAGAGCTTACAGGGAGAGCAGTCGAGAAGCACAGCAAATGGTGAAGCTCCCGATGTAAATGAATTTAGTTTAAGTATTGTTTCTGAAGATGGAGAATTTTCCACTTCATGGGATCGTTTTGCTGATTTTGAACCGGTGACAGTGGATGTTGGGACTTATACGGTAACAGCATCGTATGGAAATGCTGATACTGAAGGATTTGATGCATTGAGCTATTTGGGTAGTACCACTGTAGATGTGAAAAAAAATGAAGTGTCCGATGCCTCTATTCTTTGTACGATAAACAAGGCGAAAGTCTCAATTTCATATACAGAAGATTTTCAGACGTATTTTTCTTCTTATAGCGCATATATTAATACTTCTAAGGGAAATAAGGTAAGCTATTTGTCTGATGAAATTCGAGGGGCTTATTTTGTTCCAGGTGATTTGAGTGTGTATTTGGAAGTAACTCGTCAGGGAAATTCTCAAAAGATTACATTGAATCCTAAGAACTTTACAGCCGAAGTAAAGCATGAGTATCGGTTGACGATGGATGTAGATGCTTCTACAGCTTCACTAAAAATTATCTTTAATGATAATCCATTGTCTGAAGAAAATGTAGATATAAATATATCGGATGAGGCTTTAAGTGCTGCCCCTCCTGTATTTACATCCTATGGCTTCTCTTCGGGGGCGGCTATAGAAGTGAATGAGTTTGGTAGTGTATCAGAAAAGCTTGAAGCTTATCTGAATGCACCGGCTGGTCTGGCCCGATGCGAATTAACCACTCAGTCGGAAGCTTTGAAAGCACAGGGATGGCCTGAAAGTGTAGATTTAATGAATCTGACAGCTGAACAGTCGCAGAAGTTGGCAGAACTGGGACTGGTAACAAAAGGACTGGGAGCAAATCATGATAAGATAGCGACGATTGATTTTCAGAATGTAATACCAAATTTGTACTGTGTAAATGGGGAAGATGAAGAGCATCTGTTCACCTTGAAAGCAACAGACTTATATACAAAGGTATCCGAGGATTTGGTGTTGAAGGTGTTGACTCATCCTGTTGCCTTCGATATTCAATTGCCGGAATCAGTGCCTTATGGAAGTTCTGTCATAACTTTCCCTTTGACATTGGAAGGAGATGTAGCGAAAGTGCAGTTCTATTACGACGAAAACGGAATGTATAAGCCTTTCGATTCTGCTCATGTTTCTGTACAGCCGGATGGTGATAATCAGTATACAGTGACTTTGACATATCCAAATTCGCTGACTGATACAGAGAATGGAGTGAAGTTTAAGGCTGCATATGGTGCGAAAGTAATAGAACGTATAATTTCTGTAGAGGCTCCTAAACTTCAGATTTCATTGAAAAATGGTGAAGCGGATGTATGGGCTACTAAAGTGGATATACAAATGACCGATTTGACTCAGTCTCTGGAAATATCGGCAGAGACCGTTGAATTTCAGTATAAAAAGGATGGTGTGTGGACAAAATGCGATAATGTATCCTTGAATGGAATGAATCAATTTACTCTTAAGGGATTGTCGGCAGGAGCTACTTATACTATTCGTGCTGCACATACCCAAGGTTTATATTCCAATGAGTTAGAGATTACTACAGAACAGGCAACACAGTTGCCTAACGCCGGAATGGAAGAGTGGTTCTCTAATAAAATTGCAGAAGATGGTACAGATTTATCTGGAAACAGTAAAGTATATTGGAATAAGTGGTATCCATGGAATGAAAGTATTAATACTTCAAAAGGTTGGAGTACTGTGAACCAGACAACCACACAATATGGTGCTACTCCTTCTACCTTTTGGGGATTCCCTACCTTCCCTTATGTGGGATGTTGTTATACTACCAACTCCGGTACGTTGAGAACAGATAATCATTACGAAGGAAGCTATGCTGCATTGATTCGTACTGTTGGTTGGGGACATGACAATCAGGCTGATGGTAGAGATAGTCAGAATGTAACTCCGGGAGAATTGTATTTGGGTAGTTATGATGTGTCTACCCATACTCCAGTATATGGATATGATTTTACATCGAGACCTACAGGACTTGCTTTCTATTATCAGTATGTTCCTAAGAATGAAGCAGACTATTGGGAAGTGCAGATAGAGGTGAAAGATGCAGAAGGACAAAACATTGCTTCTCAAAGAATAACTCGGAGTGGAAATGTATCGGAATATACTAAAGAAGTCGTACCGTTGACTTATGGTATAGTGAAGAAAGCTGCATCTATTTCTGTTATTTTCCGCTCTTCGGCTAATCCGGATTGTTTGGTTTCGAATGAAACTAACTTATCTTATCCTAAATTTGGTAATTTAAGTGATGGGGAATATGTAGGTAGCCAACTTTATATTGATAACATAGAACTGATTTACGAATAAATAAAAAATAGAAATATATGAAAAAAATATTTTACGTTTATTTGATATTGCTCATTAATATGCTGACTTTTACTGCCTGCCATAATGAGTCTATGATGGATACGGAAGGAGTAGGAGGAAAGGGAGAATTGAGCTTATCTTCTCTGAAAATGGATGTAAATCTGAAGGTGGACAGTGTGTATTTAGGTTCTCGTTCACAAACTTCAGTGGATTTCAGTCAATATATTGTATCAATATATAATAGTCAGTCCCAACAAGTAGAAAAATGGGTTTATAGAGAAATGCCTGAAATTGTTTCACTGGAAGTGGGAAGTTATACTATTACTGTGACTTCATCGGCTGAGCAGACTAGCGGATTTGATGCTCCTTATTATAAAGGAAGTACTTCTTTCGATATTCAGAAAGATAAAGTGACTGAAGTGCCGACTATTACATGCAGTTTGGCTAATATGCTGTTTACTGTGGTATATGACGAGGATTTTGAAGGATTATTAGGAGAAGATGTGGTCACTACCGTTACTATTGGAGAAAATTCTTTGGATATTCCTGTTTCTGAAACAAGAAAGGCTTATTTGGCTGCTCCGAGTACTGAAAATATATCGATGACTGTAACATTGAAAGGAACAATAGATGGTGAAGCGATTGATTATAGTCAGCGTTTTGAAAATGTAAAAGCGGGAGTGCACAATGTAATTCGCTATAAATTTGATACAGTAAATGGAGATATCCCTAAAGAAGGTTCTTTAAATGTGTCAATTGGCATTGATTCATCATTGGATGGAAGTGATGAAGTTATTGGAGTGGATCCGGGGCAAGAACCGGATATCGATGACTTCCCTACAGATGGAGAAGGAGGGGATACCGAACAGAATAAACCGTCAATTGTGGGAACCGACTTCAATGGTGCTGCTTTTGATATAGAAAATGATGTATTATCTATACCGACTTCTTTGGTAGGAAAAATGCCTTTGACAGTTACCCTGAATGCTGTAAATGGTATTGCTCATGTGTATGTAACGATTGATTCTGAAACATTGACAGAAGCAGTCTTAACTGATGTGGGGCTGAAGAAGAGCTTTGATTTGGCAGAACCGGGAGATCTTGAAGAAGGATTGGCAAGTTTGGGATTCCCTGTAGGTGGTGAAATAATTGGGCAAAAGACAATTCCTTTCAGTATTACAGAGTTTACTCCGTTGTTGGGTATTTATGGGGCAGCAAACCATAACTTTATCATTCGTCTGGTCGATCAGAAAGGATTGGAAGTTACACAAACATTAAAGATTAAGAGCGTATAATCATGAAGCGATATTGTATAATGGCATTGGCTGGCCTTATGTTATGCCTGGGTGCCTGTAAAGAAGATACCGGATTGGCAGATGCAGAGGGACGTTTACGTCTCTCTGTGGATGTGTCCGATAAGGTGGAAGTAGTTTCGCGTACAATTACTGATGAAGAGCAGACCGACTTGAATCAGAATTGTAAAGTGCGTATTTATCGTGGAGAAAGCTTGATTCAGAAGTATCAGGGAATAGAAAATATTCCGGCTTCTATTGCCTTGGTCAGTGGAGAGTATTCTGTCAGAGTTACGGCTGGTGATTCTGTGGCTGCTTCGTTTGATCAGCGTTTTTTTGAGGGGAAGAAAGGTTTTACCATAAATAAAGGTGAAGTTAGTACAGTAGAAGTAAATTGTGGTATCGCCAATACTGTGATTGCTATGATATGGGATGAATCGTTGAAAGAGGTTTTCAAAGGCGATTATCAGGTAACTGTAACTTCTGCTACAGGTGAATTGGTTTTCTCTTCAGCAAATACAGACCAAAAAGGTTATTTCAGTTTACCGGAAGATAATAGAAAACTGATCTGCAAATTCAGTGCGACTAAGTTAAACGGAGAAAAGTATGAGAACTCTACAGAGCTTACAGAATTAAAGTCGGGTACCCTTTATAATCTGACTTACCGCTATACAGCCCCGGAACAGAGTCCTACAGGAGGTGCTGCAATAACTATTCAGATCGACGAAACTCCATTGCAGGAGGAAGAGTTCGTGATTACATTGAAGCAGCGTCCGGTAATAACATGTGTCGACGGAGAGGGAGTGACATATGATTTGGAAAATCCGGTGTATTTGGAAGCTGGTGTACAGAAGGATTTTTATTTCCAGGTAGCTTCTTCTTCACCTTTAGTAAACTTGATGATTCAGAATGACCGCTTTACAGAATGGGGATTTGAGGCTAATCAGTTTGATATGTTGCAACTGAATGGACAGGATGAAGCTTTAAAATTATTGGGCCTCTCTGTTGTAGATAAAAATACAACACAGGATGGAGATAATTGGAAAATATTGTTTGACCAAAATTTAATGGCAAAGATTGTGGCCTCTGGAGGTAATTCGGTGACTTCTGTTACTGCTACTGATAGTAATGGGAAGACTCGTACCGTAACATGGAATATTATCGCCTCAGATATTAAAGTTGTGACAGAGGCTGCTATTCCTTATGAAGTATGGACTTCACGAGCTACTTTACATGGAAGTGTTATTGGGGAGTTGAAATCTGTACCTCGATTCCGTTATCGTATAAAAGAGACAGCAGACTGGACTGTTGTAGATGCAGATTTGACAGATCAGACATTCAGTAAAGAAATAACAGGATTAACTCCGGGTACAACTTATGAATATCAGGCAATGGATGGTGAACAGGCTTCTTCTGTGGTGTGTGAATTTACAACAGAGGATACTTTCCAGCCAGAGAATGCAGGATTTGAATATACTTCTGGAAGTTCGCCTATCTTGATTTACGGTGATGGCCAGTCTATGTGGTGGGATACCGGAAATCATGGTTCTTCAACATTGGGAATAAATGTAACTAAACCGGATACATCTATTAAACATTCCGGTAATCAGTCTATTCTATTGTCTTCTCAGTATGTAGGAGTGAGTATTTTTGGAAAGTTTGCGGCCGGAAATCTATTTGTAGGCCAGTTTATTACTACAGATGGTACAGATGGTGTGCTTGGATGGGGACGTCCATGCACCAGCCGTCCGAAGGCTTTGAAGCTATGGGTACGTTATGAACCGGGTACGGTTGACTATAATCATACTGGAACTTCGCTTATTAGCAAAGGAGATATGGATAAGGGAATTATTTATGTGGCAGTGGGCGACTGGGCTGGTCAGGAAGCCAATGGTATGACATGGCCTTTCGTGGTGCGAACCAAAAATCAGGCAAGTTTGTTCAGCACAGAGAAAGGGACTTATTCGGGAGATGGTACCATTGCTTATGGTGAGAAGACTTTTGATGAGGCTTACAAGGACGGAGAGAATCTGGTTGAGCTGACAATAAATCTGGATTATGACAATTATGGAGGTAATAAGCGTAAACCTACCTCTATCATTATTGTAGCTTCCGCAAGTAAATATGGTGACTACTTTGCAGGAAGTACCAGTAGTAAAATGTGGCTCGATGATATGGAGTTGATTTATGAATAAACTTATATAAAGCAAATTCGTGAAAAAGATAGTTTATATAGTATTGTGTCTGGTGTGTGGCATCGTAGAGATGCATGCACAAGACACTCAGAAGAAACTTCCACCAAAAGTATTTGTTCCTAAGGGACAGTGGATTGTGGGAAGTAATGTTTCTTATTCTGAGCATACAGAAAGTAATTATGACTTTCTGGTGGTAGAGGGTGTGAATTCGGATGGTTATCAATTTAAGGTAAGTCCGATGTTTGCTTATGCGCTGAAGGATAATATGGCGTTGGGAGCTCGTTTCAATTATTCACGTACGCTGGTTCGTATGGATGAAACTCAGATTAATCTGGATGATGAAAACCAGTTTGATGTGAATAATATCTATCAGCTTAAGCATTCGTATTCGGCTATGGCTATTTTCCGTAACTATATTCCATTGGGAGAAAGCAAGCGTTTTGCATTGTTTAGCGAAACTCAGTTGGAAGTTGGAGGAAGTCAGTCTAAAGTTTCCAATGGACGTGGAGAGGAACTTACTGGAACCTATTCTACTTCAGTAGATATGGGACTTGGAGTTAGTCCGGGACTGGTCGCGTTTATCAATAATTATACGGCTGTAGAAGTCAGTGTCGGAGTGTTGGGAGTGAATCTAAGCAAGAAGAGACAGACTACCAATCAGGTGGAGACTGGAGAACAATCGTCTACTTCTGCAAATTTTAAAATTAATATATTCTCAATAGGCTTGGGAATTGCATTTTACTTATAATTATGGTAATATTGTTGCGTTTATATAGTTTGATATTATTTATTCTATTGGGAACCTCATGGAGTGTAGCTCAAGTGGTTTCTGATTCGATTGTAAAAATTCATCCTGATACTGTCTATAAGTTTATACATGTACATGATACCGTATATGTATCAAATTCTGAGTTGAAAGCTCCAGTCGATTCATCATGTATTATTTATACTAAACCGGTAGGACGTTATAATCGTGGTATTACCAATTACCGTTTTATTCCTAAAAATAAATGGATAGGTGGTGTTACTTTTTCTGTGTTTAGTTTTGAGGCTGACAATAGTCGTGTATTGTTTTCTTTGCTAAAAGACATTGATGTGAATCTTCGTACATTGAGTGTACATCCATTTGTTGGTTATGCTATAAAAGACAATACAGTAATTGGGGTAAAATTGGGCTATTCGAGAGTGTCTGGAGCTGTGAATAACTTTGCTTTGAATATAGATGATTTGGATGTTTCTTTGAAAGATATTCATTATTCAGATGACTTGTATTCGTTTAATTTATTTCACCGTTCATATATAGGTATTGATCCTAAAGGGATGTTTGGCTTGTTTAATGAAACTACTCTTGGGTATAATACAGGTTCTTCGCGTTTTTCCCGTGGTACTGATGAAAATTTGAAATACACGGATACAACCATCAATCAGTTACATTTTGGTATTAATCCGGGTATTGCCATTTCTGTTATGCCTAATGTGGGAGCTGAAATCTCGTTTGGAGTAGCTGGTTTTACTTATAACTGGGAAAAACAGAAAAAAAGTTCGGGAGAGACAGGTAAACGAACCAATAGCGGAGCTAATTTTAAAATTAATTTGTTGAATATCAATATCGGTTTAACCGTATGCATCTGATGATATGAAGAAGATAATATATAAAATAGCAGGAGTATGTTTTTTAGTAAGTTTGCTTACTGCTTGTTTGAAAAATGACTTTCCTTATCCTACGGTAAAACTCTATATCACCGATATGACTGTAGAAGGACAAGTGGGAAATGCCGTAATTTCGAATGATGAGCGGAAAGTAACTTTACAATTGGATGAAACAGTAAATCCAAAGAAAGTAAAGATTCACTCTTTGGAAGTAACAGAAGGAGGAAAGGCTTCGGTTGAACCTGAATCGGTTGTTGATTTAAGTCAACCTTTAAATATAACTTTGTCTTTATATCAAGATTATATTTGGACAGTAGAAGCCAATCAGACGATTGAGCGAATATTCACTGTAAATGGTCAGATTGGGCAGGCTTATTTTTATCCGGAAGATAAGGAAGCTGCAGTGAATATTCCTCGGGCACAAGGACTGAAGTCGATTCAACTGACTGCATTGAAATTAGGTCCGGAAGGCTCTACACAGAACGGAACAACTGCACTCCCTGAATTACAGTGGGAGAACAAAGGAGCATTTGCAACTGCTAAAGTACAGGTGGAATATAGTGATTTCATTGATGAAGAGTGGACTTTATATGTAAACCTGACAGATATAAATGTAGGAGTCAATAGTGTAGATGCTTGGACTAATGTAGCTTGGGTTAACGGATTTGGACGTCAAGGTGCAGAAAATGGCTGTGAATATAAAAAGGATGGAGAGCAGGACTGGATTCGCGTAAGCAGTTCGGACATAACTCATGAGGGTGGTAACTTTAAAGCTCGTCTGATTCATTTGGATGCTGCTACTACTTATGTTTGTAGAGCTTACTCGGGAGAAGAGTATGGAGAGGAAACAAAGTTTACCACTGGAATTGCTGCTACAGTTCCTAACTTAGGCTTCGACGAATGGCATAAGGAAGGAAAGGTAATATGTCCTTGGAAAGAAGGAGGTATATCTTATTGGGATACCGGAAACTGGGGAAGTACAACACTTTCTGCTAATGACAATATTACTCAGCCTACTTCCGATGTATGGAGTGGGGCTGCCCAAGGTAGTCAGGCTGCTGTATTGGGATCTAAGTTTGTAGGGCTTGGTTCTTTCGGTAAATTTGCTGCCGGTAACTTATTCTTGGGTGAGTATAAAGCAACAGATGGTACTAATGGTATTTTGGGATTCGGAAGAGAGTTTACTGCACGACCTACCAAACTGAAAGGGTATTTTAAATATACAGGTTCTGCTATTAAATATGCCGATAAGGCTCATGAGGATTTAAAAGGTGAGCCGGATACTTGTATCGTATGGATTGCTTTGGGAGATTGGAATGAACCGGTAGAAATACGTACGAACCCACAAAATTCTAAGTATTTTATGAAAACCGATCCTCATATTATTGCCTATGGTGAGATGAATTGTAGTGAAACTATATCAGAATATCGTGAGTTTGAGATTGAATTGGAGTATCGTGCCACAGACCGTGTGCCTAAATATTTGCTGATTGTTTGTTCGGCCAGCAAATATGGAGATTATTTTACTGGAGGTGCCGGTTCTACCATGTGGGTAGACGAATTCAGCTTGGAGTATGATTATGATCAGTAGAATTTGTCGTATATGATAAATTTATGTTCTATAAAGTT
>NZ_JBBKBS010000032.1:0-20710 GCF_037890285.1 Phocaeicola sp. HCN-40430 | reverse complement strand
CTGCAAATAACTGTTTTACAGTAGGTTTTATGAGTTGCTTTTCTGCAAGAAGACTTTCTGAAGAGAACTATATATACATTATTATATAATATAAGCACTGACCGACAAAGAACAACAAACGGGAAATTTATTCACAGATTTGTAATTTCTCTGTTTTAACCCTCCCCACTTATATCATTTCCACTCCTCTCTTGATATTGCGCCATAATCTCCAAAATAATTTTACCATACTTCTCCACACACTTTTTACCTATATAAGGAACATGAAGCAGTTCACGCTCATCAGCAGGAAAACAATTAGACAATCCTAAAATAGCTTTTTGTTGCAATATAGTATACACCGGCACTCCTCGCCTTTCAGCCTCCTCTTTACGCCACCCTATTAAGGCTCGATATACAGCAATATTCCCAATATCACCATTGGCTACAACAATTTTTTTCTGTTTCTTCTCACGTTTCTTTACTTTTTCAGAGTCTTTTTCTCGCATGCTCAACACCGAACGTTTACGCAAAAAACCCTGCACTTGAAATCCATTATCAAAAACGAACTCCAATAAAGCTGATTTAATACGCACAGCATCAGATAATTCTCCCCAAGCCTCATCCAGTTTTTTTCTCAACTCTTTATTATCCACCTCTATCTCCGTACTATCCATTAACTCCTGCAAAGGCTTTAAAGTATCCCCAAAATACTTTGTGCCACTATGTATCCTGTCTTGAAGTATCTTATCCAATTCACAATCAACAGATTGTGATAAAAGGCGCATATACTGATTCTCAAATTTAATACTTACCTCGCAGAGTTCTTTTCCCAACCTCTCTACTTCAGCTTGATACAACTTTATTTGAGCCGGATATATTTTATACAAATATTCATCCAATAACCTGAGATAATACACCAGCAACATTTTTATTCTTCCAAAACCGAAAAGTTGTTTCAGCAATTCTCCGAAATAACTTTTCCGCATAGCCATACACTGTTCTTGCGTAGGATTTGAATTACGAGTTTCATTGTTAAAACGGTCGATAACTCTATCACTTATCACTACTCCTGGTCCAATAGGTGCATTCAAGACCAACCCCTCCAAAGTCCGGCAGCGACTAAGCGCCACATACGCCTGTCCATGAGCAAATGCAGCAGAAACATCAATTATTGCTTTATCGAAAGTAAGTCCCTGACTTTTATGTACTGTAATAGCCCAAGCCAGCTTCAGTGGATATTGCTTAAAGGTTCCTTCTATTTCTTCAACTATCTCTTTCGACTCCTTATCCAATTTATATCTTGCATTAGTCCATTCCGCCTCCTGCACATCCACTTCCGCTCCAGTACCATCAATCTTCACCTTAATATACTGTTCCGACAAAGACACTACCCTACCTATTGTACCATTCGCATATCGATGCTCACCCGAAATATCATTCTTCACAAACATCACTTGCGCTCCTTCTTTCAATTCCAATTCCAAATCCGTAGGATAAGAATACTCCGGGAAATTGCCTTCTATTGCAGCCTTAAATGTATAAGCCTCAACCGGCAACTCATCCATTTTCATTCGGTTTATCTGCTGAGCTTGCAAATTATGAGTCGTAAGACGAATATACCCCTTATCACCTATCATATTCTCCTCGGGGATATACCGACTATTAAGCATGGAAATTTCTTTCTCTGTACAACGATTCTCCCTGACAGCATTAAGCAACTCTAAAAAATGAATATCATTCTGCCGATACACCGTTTTCAGTTCAATTGTGCAAAAAGAAGTTTCCCTTAAAGCCCGACTTGAAAAGAAATAAGGCGAGTCATAATACTCCGATAGCAATTGCCATTCTTCACTCTTTACCACTGGAGGCAACTGTTGAACATCTCCTATCAACAAAAGTTGGACACCGCCAAAAGGTCTATCATTTCTTCTAAATCTACGCAATACATCATCTACCGCATCCAACAAATCGGCTCTCACCATACTAATCTCGTCGATGACAAGCAAATCGATGCTCCGCATTATGTTCAGTTTTTCTCTTCCAAAGCGAAAACGATACTGTGCGTCACCCCCAAATGCAGTTCCCGGAACATAAGGCGCAAAGGGTAGTTGAAAAAAAGAATGAATAGTCATTCCACCAGCATTAATTGCGGCAATACCTGTAGGCGCCAAAATAATCATTCTTTTAGGCGAATCCTTCACCAACGAGCGTAAGAATGTAGTTTTACCGGTTCCTGCCTTTCCTGTCAGAAATACATTTGTTCCTGTCTGACCGATTAATGTATTGACCAGTTCCAGTTCTGGATTAGTATTCATAGCATTGAATTAAATTGATTGCATAAAAAAACGGAAACAAAACAAAGATACAGATAAAGCACCTTAACTGAATACAACCCATATCATAAAATAAAAAAACTTACGCATATTCCATAAATAAAAAGGACAGGCAACAAAAGCAATTCTGTCTGTTTTTCATAATAATAATACCGCAAAAAAACGCGACTTGTCACATCGGCCAACGCGACAAGTCACGTTAGCGATCGATACTTGTATCGTTGGCTGATGTGACAAGTCGCGTTTTTCAACACTTAAGCATCCCTGTTCTCAGCTGATCACAGACCAGTTTACGTTCTTCTTGCGGAGTTCTTTCAGCTGTCTCCACACGATTGCATTTTCCGGAAGCACTCCATTCGGATCGCCATCAAGGAGTTTTTCCGCGACTTCACGTACATATTGCAACAACTGACCGTCGCGAGCTATATCTGCAATTTTCAAGTCAAAAGCCACTCCACTTTGCTGGGTACCTTCCAAATCGCCAGGTCCACGAAGTTTCAAATCAGCCTCCGCTATTTCAAAACCATCGTTGGTCTGCACCATAATCTCAATTCGCTTACGGGTTTCTTCTGTAAGCTTATACCCTGTCACCAGAATGCAATAAGACTGATCGGCTCCACGCCCTACACGTCCACGCAACTGATGCAACTGCGACAAACCAAAACGTTCGGCATTTTCTATTACCATTACAGAGGCATTAGGCACATTCACTCCTACTTCAATCACAGTAGTAGCTACCATTATCTGAGTTTCATTTGCAAGAAAGCGCTGCATTTCCTCATCCTTTTCGGCCGGCTTCATCTTTCCATGCACCTTACTTACCTTATACTCGGGAAACTCTTCACAAATATGCAGGTACCCCTCCTCCAGATTCTTAATATCCATCTTTTCACTTTCCTGAATCAACGGATACACAATGTAGGCCTGTCTTCCTTCCTGAATCTGCTTCCGGATAAATGCATACATCGAAGCACGGCGATTATCGAACTGATGCACCGTCTGAATAGGCTTTCTTCCCGGAGGAAGCTCATCAATCACCGACACATCCAAATCTCCGTATAACGTCATTGCCAGCGTACGTGGAATAGGAGTAGCCGTCATTACCAGTACATGAGGGGGACACGTATTCTTTGCCCATAGTTTGGCACGTTGGGCAACTCCGAAACGATGCTGTTCATCAATCACCACCAGCCCCAACGATGAGAAATTCACAGTATCTTCAATTACCGCATGCGTTCCAATCAAGATATTAACAGCCCCTGTTAATAAGTCACGAAGAATCCTCTCCCTTCGTTTCCCTTTCACAGTCCCCGTCAATAACTCTACACGTACATCCATTCCTTCTAAAAAACGGCGGATAGTTTCGTAATGCTGTGTAGCAAGAATCTCTGTAGGAGCCATCATACAAGCCTGATAACCATTGTCTAAAGCTATCAGCATCGTCATCAGAGCCACTAAGGTTTTTCCACTTCCCACATCTCCCTGCAACAGCCGGTTCATCTGTCTTCCACTCCCCATATCGCGGCGCATTTCTTTAATTACACGCTTCTGCGCCCCTGTTAATTGAAAAGGAAGATTCCGTGAATAAAAGGTGTTGAAAACTTCTCCCACGCGTTCGAACAGCAATCCCCGAAACTTATTGCGCCGTTCCTTGGTATAGCGTAAAATATTCAGTTGAATATAAAACAATTCTTCAAACTTGAGACGATACTGAGCCTTACGCAGCAAATCGGGACTTTGTGGAAAATGAATATTATAAAGAGCGTCAGTAAGTGGCATCAGGCGATGAGTATGAATAAGTTGAGGACTAAGTGTCTCATCTATCACTTCACATTGCAAGGTTTGAAACAGATTCTTCATCAGTTTCTCCAATGTATGCGAATTGAGCCCACTCCGCTTCATCTTCTCTGTCGTATTATAATAAGGTTGCATCCCCATTGAAGACAAAGTCAACTCACCAGCCGGATCAATATCCGGATGTGCAATATTAATTCGTCCGTTGAATACCGTAGGTTTCCCAAAGACGATATATTCCTCATGCGCCTTATATTTACCCATGACATACTTCAAGCCTTGAAACCAAACCAGGTCGACTATACCTGTACCATCGGAGAAATGGCCGACCAAACGCCTTTGCCTGCCTTCTCCTATTGTTTCAAAGCTCAAGACTTCTCCCTTCAGCTGAATATACGGCATATTACCGTCTATTTCATGAATATAATACAGCCTGCTCCGGTCTACATATTTATATGGGAAATAGTACAACAAGTCCCTCAAGGAATAAATTTGAAGTTCCTTGTTTAAAATGGCTGCACGCTGCGGCCCTACTCCCTGCAAATATTTAATGTCACGTGTAGATAAGTCGAACATCTTTTTCAGATCAGCACCTCTGCTACTTTCAAATCAAAAGGTGTAGTTAATTTGATATTTTCCCGATTTCCCGCTACCAGATACACAGGTAATCCCAAAGCTTCTACTACAGAAGCATCATCGGTGAAAGCTGGAATATACTCTTGCGCATAGGCACGCTTCAACACTTCCGTGGTGAAAACCTGCGGAGTTTGTACTAATTTATAGCAATCTCGAGGCACCGTTTCACTGTCTTCAGCAGATACGATATGACGAACAGTTTCTACCACATCAATCACCGGAATCACAGCATGTTTCAACGCAGCCATATCATAGCAAGAAGCAATTACCTCCCGAGAAACAAAAGGACGGACTCCGTCGTGTACTCCTACGATTCCTTCTCCATCTACCAGCCTCAGCCCATTACGAACAGAATGGAAACGGGTTTCTCCTCCATCAGCTATGCGATGAGGTAAAGTAAAGCCATATTGCACACAAAGTTGCTTCCAGTAGTCCTGTTGGGCTACCGGAAGAACAACAATTAATTCTATCTGATTGTCATAAGCATAAAAGGCCTCAAGAGTACGCATCAATACCGGTTTCCCTTTTACCGGTATAAACTGCTTGGGGATTTCACCTCCCATACGAAGACCTTTTCCGCCCGCAACAATAATTACATATTTTTTCATCAGGCAATCAACATGCCGTTTTTAACTTCTTTCACTTTTTCGGCTCCCGCAAACTTCTCCAGTATAGCAAAACCAAATTCCCATGCAGCTCCGGGACCTTTTCCCAAAATGAAGTTGTCTACACGTTCTACCATATTGCCTGTATATTCAGCTCCTTCCAGGAATTTGTCAAATCCCGGGTAACAAGTTGCCTTCTTACCTTTCAACAGTCCACGTTTACCATATACCAATGGAGCCGCACAAATAGCAGCCAACGGTTTTCCGGCAGCAGCAAACGACATAATCAGTTTATCAAGACCTGCATGCGCATCCAAATTGGTAGCTCCTGGTAGTCCACCCGGCAAAACGATCATTTCAACATCTTCTTCCTTCAAATCTTCAAACAAGACATCGGCTACAATAGGTACTCCATGCGAGCTAACTACAGTTTTGTTTCCTGTTACAGAAACTGTTCTCACTTCCAATCCACCTCGACGCATGATGTCCAAGGGAAACATGGCTTCCATTTCTTCAAAGCCTTCGGCTAAAAAAATACAAATAGTTTTCATAAGCAACTTATTTTTAATGAAGTACAGAAACTGCTTTCGCATTCCCTATTCTTCCGATTTCTATTTAAATTTAAAGTTATATGTAATCGTTCCAAACTGATCTCTTACTCCCGTAATACTATTAAAGCGCGCTTTTCGGGCAGCTTCTATTGCTGCCTTACGCAAGACCTCATTATCCGTATTGGTATGTTTGTTAATGCTGGCGGCAACAACCAGTCCAGCAGGGTTGACCCTAATGTCTACCACAACAGTTACGTCTTCTCTTAAATTTACATTGTGTTTCGGTTTCGGCAAACCATCTGGTCCTAGAGAACGCCCCTTCAAAGAAAAACCATGTCCTCCTTCTCCAGTCGTATTACCCGCATTACTGTTTCCTGTAGGACTACCCTGAATACCGGTACCCGTATTTGATGTACCTTTGCTACCCATCTGAGAACCTTTACCAAAAGCTCCGGCAATCTTGTTGGCCGCAGCCTGTGCAGCGGCTCGTTCTGCTTCCGCACGTTTCTCTGCTTCCGTTTTCTCTTTGACTACCTTTGCCGGTACAGTTTCCTTTTTAGGTGTTTGGGTAGTTTCCTTCTGTTGTTTTTTCTTTTCCTCCTTTTTCTTCTTTTCTTCTTTCTTTACCTGTATGGAAGGTTCATCAGCCTGAGTGATGAGAGGTTGTTCCACTTTTACCTCCTCTTGCACAGGTTGAGGTTCTGCCGTTTCCGGTTGAGATACAATATCCACTTCGGTCATTGTATAAGGATCGGACTCTCCCTGCGATTGCTCCGTATCACCAAACATAACAGGTACTCCCCCCTCTTCCTGCGGTTCCGGACGGGAAAGCGTAAGCAAGAGCAGCAAGACCAATACTACCACATGCAATACGGCTGTACCGATTATTCCTGTTACTTTATTTTGTTTCATGATTACTTCTTATCTGGGCGGCGGGTAGCCAACACCATTTTGTAATGATTCTCGTTTGCAATATTCAGAATGCGTACCACCTCACGATAAGGGATGGATTCGTCTGCGTACAAAGCCACATACATCTCCGGTTCCTTTTGCGCACATTCCTGTAAAAAGGCCGGTACTTCCTCTATAGACAAAGGCATTTCATCCTCCTTGCCAAACGCACCATAATAATTCAAGTCTTTATCAATAATTACCCTTGCCATAGGTTTGGCTGAAGTTTGCTCCGATCCTTGCGGCAACAAAACTTTAATGGCATTTGGCGAAACCATGGTAGAAGTAATCATAAAAAATATCAGCAACAAGAAAATGAGGTCTGTCATAGACGACATACTGAAGCTTGGAGATATTTTTTGTCTTCTTTTCAGTGCCATAAGCTATTATTTTTCAATCGGTTCATTGAGTAAATCCATGAAAGCCATTGTACGGGCTTCCATCTGGCTAACCACCTTATCTACCCGATATACGAGATGATTGTATGCAAACATGGCTGCAATACCTACAACCAGCCCACCTACAGTAGTAATCATTGCCTCATAAATACCACTCGACAAAAGTGTAATATCAATATTGTTTCCGGCATTAGCCATATTCCAGAATGCACGCACCATACCCAATACAGTACCCAAGAAACCAATCATAGGAGCTCCACTCGAAATAGTAGCCATGATAGACAAACCATTTTCCAGTTTAGCCACTTCGATATTTCCGGTATTCTCAATAGCAGCCTGTACATCAGCCACCGGTCTTCCCATACGAGTAATTCCTTTCTCAATCATTCGTGCAGAAGGAGTATTGGCCATACGGCAATAGTTGATAGCCGACTTGATTTCTCCACTCTTTATATAATCGCGGATACGTTCCATAAAAAGCGGATCTTCCTTTCCAGCCTTACGGATAGCCGCAGCGCGTTCGAAGAAAATATAAAATGCAACCACCGACATCAAGGCCAGTACAATCATAATCCAGCCTCCCTTACAGGCCATATCAAAAAGATTCATTTCCGGTTCTCCCGAAGCAACAGGAGTCAATACCGGGTTTTCACCGGTAACAGTTTCAGCAGCAGCTTGCATTGCTGTCAATAAAGTTAGTGTCATCATACTTATAAAAGACATTGTTTATATTCTTCTATTGTTTTCTTCAATCCTAAATAAAGCGCATCGCATATCAATGCATGACCAATCGATACTTCATCCAGCCAAGCAATATGCTGACGGAAATATTTCAGATTCTCCAGACTTAAATCATGTCCGGCATTAAGTCCCATTCCTAATTTTCTGACCAACTTGGCCGCTTCTACAAAAGGAGCTACAGCAGCTTCCGGATTCTTGGCATAAAGAGAAGCATAAGGTTCGGTATAAAGTTCTACACGGTCTGCTCCGGTTTTAGCTGCATATTCTATCATTTCGGGTTCGGTTCCTACAAAAATAGAAGTACGGATACCTGCTTCTCCAAAAGTATCCATCAATTCTGTCAGGAACTCACAATTCGTCTTTGTGTCCCAGCCCGCATTCGATGTAATCTGCCCTGGTGCGTCAGGTACCAGTGTAACCTGATGTGGCTTTACTTTCAACACGAGGTCAATAAACTCTTTGGAAGGATAACCTTCTATATTAAATTCAGTTTTCAGCAAAGGTCTTAAATCATATACATCTGCATAACGTATATGTCGTTCGTCCGGCCGAGGATGTACTGTAATACCATCTGCCCCAAACGCCTCACAATCCAATGCTACTTTCTGTACGTTAGGATTGTTTCCACCACGGGCATTACGCAAAGTGGCCACTTTGTTTATATTCACACTTAATTTAGTCATATTCGTTTTTATTTATATCTTTGCAACTACAACTTGCAAAGTTAGCCGATTTTATGAAATACCGGCCATGATTATAAGTTAAAAACCGTACACTATATACAAGAAACAATGAAATTTGCCATCTTTGGAAATACTTATCAAGCTCAAAAATCAGCTCACACTACCCGATTGCTGGAGATTCTTCGTAAAAAGGATGCGCAAATATGTATCAGTGCCGACTTCTATGAATTTCTGAAGAAAGTAACAGACACTGATTTTACAGGTGTTGAAGTCATCGAAGGGAACAATTTCACTGCCGATATGGCTTTAAGTATTGGAGGAGACGGAACCTTTCTAAAGACTGCAAGCCGTGTAGGCAATAAAAGGATTCCTATTTTGGGAATCAACACAGGGCGGTTAGGATTTCTGGCTGATATTTCGCCAGAACAAATGGAAGAAGCCTTCGACGAAATCTATCAACACAAATATCAGACAGAGGAAAGACGTGTACTGCACTTACTTTGCAAAGGACAGATTTTAAAAGGCTATCCTTACGGGCTGAATGAAATAGCTATCCTAAAGAGAGACAGTTCATCGATGATTACCATCCATGCGTATATCAATGGAGAACTGCTGAATAGTTATCAGGCAGACGGACTTATTGTCTCTACCCCTACCGGGTCTACAGGATATTCATTGAGTGTAGGAGGTCCTATTTTAGTTCCCCAAAGCGGCACTATCAGTCTGACTCCCGTAGCACCACATAGCTTAAATGTCCGCCCTATTGTGATTCGAGACGACTGGGAGATTACATTACAGGTAGAAAGCAGAAGCCACAACTTTCTTGTAGCAGTAGACGGAAGAAGTGAAACTTGCCGGGAAGGTTGCCAACTGACTATCCGTAAAGCTAATTATCCTATCTATATTGTAAAACGCTGTCAACATTCGTTTTTCAATACTCTCCGTGAAAAAATGATGTGGGGAGCAGACAACCGTAAATAATGAATCTCACCATACAAGCAAAAAAGACCGCTGGAATTTCATCTTCCAGCGGTCTTTTTCTATCATCTATATGATTCTTGGCAGACAGAGCCGTTACAAGAATCAGTCTTATTCTTTAATACGTATCAATAAATTGGCAAGAATAGCAGTTACACCTCCAGTAGTAATACCGGATGCAAAAATATTGCGCAATACTTCGGGCAACTGGCTCAAGATATCGGGTACCAGTTCTACACTCAGACCAAAAGAAAAACTTAATGCCATCACCAAAGTAGCCTTACGATCTATCTTCTGAGCAGCAATAATACGTATACCTGCAGCAGCCACCGTTCCGAACATCAGCAAAGTAGCTCCTCCCAAAACAGGTTCCGGCATCAACGAGAATACCAATCCTACAGCCGGGAACAAGCCCAACAATATCAAGAATCCTGCAATAAAATAACCTACATAGCGGCTTGCTACTCCAGTAAGCTGAATCATTCCATTATTCTGTGCAAAAATAGAGTTAGGGAAAGAATTGAATACACCAGCCAGCATAGAGTTAAAGCCATCGGCCAATATACCTCCAGAAGCACGTTTTACAAACTTCTCACCTTCTACCGGCTCACCTGAGATAAGTGAATTGGCAGTAATATCTCCATAAGCTTCAATTGCAGTAATCAAATACACCAGTGCCAGTGCAATAATAGAAGAGATATCAAAAGAAAGACCGTAACGGAAAGGAATAGGAATATTGAATCCTCCATAGCTCTGTACAGAAGAGAAATCGACCATACCTAAAGCCCAAGCAACTATATATCCTACAATCAAGCCGATAACGATTGAGCTCATTCGCAGATAACGGTTTGAGCTCCGGTTAAAGAAAATAATCAAGACGAGCACCAAAGCAGCCAGCCCTACATGCTCTAAAGCCCCGAATGTACCGTTTGCCTGAGCTACCGCTCCTCCTCCACAAGCAGAAACACCCACTTTAATCAAACTCATACCAATCAGGGTAACCACAATACCAGACACAAGTGGAGTAATCACCTTTCTTGTATATTTCAGGACACGGCTTATAACCATTTCTACAGATGAAGCAACAATACAAGCTCCAAAGATAGCAGAAAGTCCGCCGGTTAACCCAGCAGAAATAACAGGTCCGATAAACGAGAAACTGGTTCCTTGAATACAAAGAAGTCCACAACCCACAGGTCCCAGTCTGCGACATTGAATAAAAGTAGATATACCAGATGCAAACAATGCCATTGACACCAGAAAACCAGTAGTATCCAAATCCAGTTTTAAAGCTCCGGCAATAATCAACGGTGGAGTAATAATAGCAACAAAAATAGCCAGCAAATGCTGCAATGCCGCAAAAATAGTTTCTTTCAAAGGTGGACGATCATTCAGTCCGTAAATCAGCCCCGCTCCCGAAGCCATAGCCTGTTCTTTTTCCATTTAATATATACTTACTTTTTATGTGAGAAAAACATTTGTTACCCAATAAATAACTTCGGACAAACATAGCATTCTATATTTGCCCGAAGTATATTCTTTTAAAAATACTATTCTTTTATTTTAATTTTACAATCTTCCAGACTTTCAATAATAGCCAACGACTCTACATGAATACCCTGACCACGCAAATAATCTCCTCCGTGCTGGAAGGACTTTTCAATCAAGAAGCCCATACCCACCAGTTCAGCTCCAGCTTTCTGTACCAAGTCAATAACACCTTTTGCGGCATTACCATTAGCAAGGAAGTCATCGATAAACAGAACTTTGTCGCCCGGAGCAAGATAATCTTTGCTTACACACACATCATAAGAACGATCCTTAGTAAACGAGTACACGGTAGTAGTCAGCATGTTTTCCATTGTGCTGGGTTTCTTTTTCTTTGCAAACACAACCGGAAGTTCCAATAAATACCCAACCATGATAGCAGGAGCAATACCACTCGCTTCGATAGTCATTACCTTATTAATTCTTGTGCTGGCAAAACGACGCACAAATTCTACTGCCATTGACTTCATCAAAATCGGATCCATCTGGTGATTGATGAAATTATCAACCTTCAAAATTCCGCCTTCGAAACATTTTCCATCTTTCAAGATTCGTTCCTTGAGTGCTTTCATACGCTAAACAGAGCTTTTAACCAACGTAATATTAAAATTTCTGCAAAGGTACGCGTTTTTATCGTATTTCCGACAAGACAGAGAAAGCAAAATAGCGAAAAAGAAGCAAGCTTCGGCAAAATCTTATTCTACCGGAGTTTCATCTACAAAAATATCCTCCAAAGCTCCTCCGGAAACCCAATCAGTGATTTCATTACCTACAATTTCCAAAGTTTCTTTTTTCACCCGAATGGTATACTTATATATTTTACCCGACTCAAAAGTCGTACCCATTTTGTCTGTTGTAGCTGTATAAGAATTTCCATCCCGTTCGTAAGTAATGGAAAAATTCAACGGAGTTTCCAGTACCGAAGGATTGATTAACACCATGCTTGCATATCCTTCTTCCTCAATACTGACTTCTTTTACCAACTCCAATGCATCTTTTTTCACTACACCGTCAGCCATCTGCATATGGTCTGTACCTTCCGAATCAAAGCAATAATAATGAGGTGCAACAATATTTTGTCCTTCAAACTTCATTGTCTTCAGCGTCATGGTTTTGTCGGCAGCATCTTTTTTCAATGTAACCATTATCAGACTATAAATATGTTTGAACGACGATTCCCCTTTAAATGCTACAACTCCATTTTCAGCCCCATAATTGGTTGTACAACGGGCTGCCAAGAAGTCAAACTGCCCAAGATTCTCCAGTTCTCCCGTTTGGGTACTTAAATCCGGCATCGGTATACGAGTACGTTCTGCCTCCTCCACATAAGGATAAAAAGCACAAAACTCAAAAGACTCTGTCTGATTAGGCCAGTAAAGAGGTGTTTCTGAGTTCCATCCACTTCCTGTATAATTCCATTTTACCGCATTTTCCTGCTGTCCAGGCATAAAGAATCCTACCGCATCTTCAGCTGCAAAAGAAGTCTTTCCGGCAGAAGTCGTAATAGTTCGCCCTAAATTAGCCCCCTCTACCATGGCCTGCATACTCAAGGATAAATTGTCATTATCCACACTTTCACTCTTTTGACAGCTCACACACAAGAAGATGCAAAGGCATCCACTTAAAATTAAATGTTTCTTCATAATATTTTAATTAATATGTTACATTTTATAACGCTACCTTCTAATTTTCTATACCGTCATATAGGTATTTTTTCCAGCCTTACTTTCATTCATTTTTCTTTTTCGTATTTTTGTTCTCAGAAAACATCTTAAAGACACAACTCATGAATAAACGATTTCTTTTAAGTGCATTTCTTATTGTGTCAGCTTGCCTGACATTTGCACAGCAGCCTAAGTATGTATTTTATTTCATAGGCGATGGTATGGGAGTAAACCAAGTTCAAGGTACAGAACTGTACCGAGGTGAACTGGAAGGCAAAATAGGAATTACTCCCATTCAATTCGCTCAATATCCTTATGCCACAGTAGCTACGACATTCTCTGCAACCAATGGAGTAACCGATTCCGCAGCTGGAGGAACAGCTCTTGCGAGTGGACACAAGACCAAAAACGGCACTATCGGAATGGAAAAGGACCAGCAGACTTCTGTAAACAGTATAGCAGTATGGGCACAAAACAGTGGTTACAAAGTAGGAGTAGCTACCAGTGTAAGTGTAGACCATGCTACTCCGACTGCTTTTTATGCACATAATGCAGACAGAAACAACTATTATGAAATGGGATGTGACCTGTATAAAACAGGATTCGACTTTTATGCCGGATCGGACTTCCTCGATCCCGATAAAAAAGGAAAAGCAGAAAGTTTATACAGCTTGGCAGAAGCAAATGGATATACCATTGCAAGAGGATATAAAGACTATCTGAAAAAAAGCAAGAAAGCAGACAAAATGATTCTGTTCCAGACAGAAAAGGCTTCTCAGGTAGAACGAGAATCTATCCCTTATGCCATCGACCGTAAAAAAGGAGATTTGACTCTGAGTGATATTACACGTTCTGCCATCAACTTCCTGACAAAGGAACCTTCCAAAGGCTTTTTCCTGATGGTAGAAGGCGGAAAAATAGACTGGGCTTGCCACAGCAATGACGCGGCTACTGTTTTCCACGAAGTGATGGATTTGGATAATGCAGTAAAAGTAGCTTATGAATTCTATGCACAGCATCCGGATGAAACACTGATTGTAATCACCGCAGACCACGAAACCGGAGGTATTGTATTGGGAACAGGAGCTTACAAGTTAAATTTACAGGTTCTGAAGAACCAGAAAGTCAGCGAAGTGGGCTTTACAAGAATCATCAATGGCTTGCGCGCACAATACAAGAACAATGTGCCATGGGAAGTTGTGAAAAAAGCCTTGAAAGAGAATTTCGGCTTTTGGGAACAAGTACAGTTGACAGAAAAACAGGAAGCACGTCTGACTAAAGTATACGAAGAAAGCTTCAAAGGCCAAAACATCCAATTAGAAAAAAGTGAATATTCACAAGACGAACCAATCGCAGCAGAAGCCAAACGTATTATCAATGAAATAGCTTTGGTAGGATGGACCAGCGGAGGACATTCTGCAGGATATGTCCCGGTATTTGCTATCGGAGCCGGAGCTGAATTGTTCCAAGGACGCCTTGACAACACCGAAATCCCAATGAAAATAGCCAAGGCAGCCGGATATATCGCCAAATAACATCAAAACAGAACTGACCTTTATTTCAGGAACAGTCTCGAGGTTGTACAATCGGACTGTTCCTATTTTTTTGCAAAGTCGTTTTCTAATCAGCGCCGTCGGATGCATAGCCGCCGCCGTTGTTTTTCCGGCCGACACCGCCGGTTTTATATACGACGTCGCCGAACGAACGGTTCTGCTTGCATAGCACAGAGTAATAACGAATACCAACAACTTATTCAAATGATAAGTAAGGAGCCAGCTTATCCAAGTCACTTTCCGTAAACTCTTCGAACATAGACAATTGAGCTATATTCTTTATATCTCCCCTTTTGCGCCTATATTCCAATATAGCTTTAGCCTTGTAGAAATTCATATAAGGATGGACACGAAGTTTATCCAGACTAAACTGATTGACATAGAGTTTACGCAATGTATCTGTTTTGACAACAAACCATTTATTCAGTTCCTTTCCTACGTGAGGAATTTCCTGCAACTGGTTCACGCTATAAAAACCTCCCAAACGAAGACGATAAGCCACAATCATTTTAGCCAGTCCACTGCCTATTCCCGGAATACATTTCAGTTCTGTTGTATCTGCCTTATTCAAATCGACAACGGTCCCTTCTTCGTATTTTTTCTGTATGACGAACAAAGAATCTTCAGGCAAGGTACGATGCTGCATTGTATCGCGTTGTCTGAATCTTTCGCCGATTACAATATAAGGCTTCAATGTTTGAAATGTCTCTTCTTTCAGTCCATATATACGGGCAAAAGCTTCCGGAGAACGGAACACTCCACCTTTTTCACGATAACGTAAGATATTTCGGGCTATAAAAGCCGGCAAGCCCAGCTGACGGAAAGTCAGAGAATCGGCTGTATTAGGGTCGAACTCCTGCAAGACTACAACCGGAGCATTGCTGGTATATTTCCTGTAAGAAACATTTTTCTCTTTCTCCTTAAGCTGTACCAGGAAGGAATCGATTTCTTCATTATTCTGCATGGCCACAACCGGTGAGTCTTTCCGGGAAATCCCGATATAAACTCCCGTCAATATCAGAGCAAGAAGCAGAAGAAATATAATGATTCTACGCTCGGCCTTAGAATAATAGAAAAAATCTTTCCACATCACACTATCCCAGTAATCCCAACTCGTTAATAAAAATCAAAGCAATCCCTATAGGAGCAACAAAACGAAGTACGAAAATATACAAAGGATAGAAAGGAGCTTTCAGCGTGCCATAATTGGTCACTTCATTCTTGACCAGATTCCGGTCAATTGCCCAACCCACAAAAATGGCAGCGAAAAGTCCTCCAAATGGCAACATGATTTTTGCTGTCAGGAAATCCAAAGCATCAAACAAGTTCATTCCTGCTATTGTGTATTCACTCCAATCGCCTAATGCCAATGAAGATACGATACCAATCAGCAGACTTCCTGCCGTAATCAGACGGGCAGCCTTGACACGGGTGAAATGGAACTTCTCATGCAGAAAGGCAGTAGAGACTTCATGCAGTGAAATAGTGGAAGTCAAAGCAGCCAAAGCCAAAAGTACATAGAACAGTACAGAGCATACGGTAGCTAAGATAGGTACTGCACTAAATGCTTGCTGGAAGACATTGGGCAATGTAATAAAAATCAAAGCAGGACCAGCATCAGGCTGAATTCCTACAGAAAATGCTGCGGGAAAAATAACCAGTCCGGCCAATACAGCGACAAAAGTATCTATCAATCCCACACTGGCCGCCGTATGCACCAGACGAGTTTCTTTGCCAAAATACGATGCATAGGTAGACAAACAGCCCATACCCAGACTTAAAGAGAAGAAAGCCTGCCCCATTGCACCTAAAAAGACATCAGGAGTAACCTTACTGAAATCCGGCTTCAACAAAAACTCCACTCCTTTATTTGCTCCAGGCAAAGTCAAAGAACAAATAGCCAGCAAAATAATTAGAATAAAGAGTAAGGGCATCATCAGCTTAGAAGAGCGCTCTATCCCTTTTTCTACTCCTTTCACTACCACAAAATGAGTTAAAAATAAAAAGACTACCAACCATAAAAGCGGTCTTAACGGATCTTTGGAAAAGTCCTGAAACAACGTAATGAACTCCGCAGAGGTCTTTCCGGCAAATCCACCCGTCAGAGCCTGAAAAGTATATTCTAAGGTCCATCCAGCTACAACGGAATAATATCCCAAGATAAGAAAGCCTGTCAAAACTCCAATGTATCCTACCCATTTCCAAATCGGATGTGGAGCCAAGACCTTAAATGCTTCCCCCGTACTTGCTTTCGAACCACGTCCAATCGTGAATTCAGCAACCATAATGGGTAATCCCAAAATAAAAATACATCCTAAATATACTATTATAAATGCCGCTCCTCCATGGTTTCCTGCTTCATATGGAAAACGCCAAATATTTCCTAAACCTACAGCAGAACCAGCTGCGGCCAAAACAGCTCCTAACTTACTGCCAAAACTAATACGCTCTTTCTGTTGCATAAATGAAGTAATAATTATAATTAATCCGAATTTGAGCGCCAAAAGTACAAAAAATATCGTATTTTTGCCTATAAAATTAAAGATTAATATATGATACGTTATTTAACTGCATATCCTTTATCTATACTGATCGTTATCATTATATGTTACCTGTCTTTTTTCCAACCTCCTCAGACTTCATTGGATGAAGTACCCTATATTGACAAGCTGGCGCATATTTGCATGTATGGCGGTCTGACTACTGTCTTATGGATAGAGTATCTTTTTCATCAATCGACTTTTAATTACAAAACTTTTTTGGCAGGAAGTATATGCTTTCCGATCTGTCTCAGTGGTATCATTGAAATACTGCAATCACAATGTACTGATAACCGTAGTGGAGATTGGTTTGATTTACTGGCTAATGCTACAGGTGTCTGTATTGCCTGCCTCCTGGGTATCTATGTATGGAAACCCTTGTATCAGAAATTCAAATCTTCAGGCTCTCGAAAACGTTAGAAACATTCTTATAAAAGAAAGACTGCATGATGCTTCACAGCATCATGCAGTCTACGAAAAACGTTATTAATATATAATTTTAAAGATAGAGAGTATGCATAAATCTTAACGGAAGTCTTTCAACTCTTCCTGCAATCTTTGGCGAGTGAAATAAATACGGCTTTTCACAGTACCCAAAGGTAAGCCTAACTTATCTGCAATTTCACGATATTTAAATCCGGATACGTACATCATAAATGGGATGCGATATTCTTTTGGCAATTCATTTACAGTGCGACGGATTTCCTTCAAATCATAAGAACCTTCCAGCGAATCTTCTGCCAGATTATTTCCCTGATTCAAGTAAAACTGGTTATCGGTTTGATCAACATAAGTCTGGTCACGCAATACTTTTCTATAATTATTGATAAAGATATTGCGCATGATGGTATATACCCATCCCTTAAAGTTTGTTTCCGAAGTATATTTTTCTTCATTATCTAATGCCTTCAAAGAAGTCTCTTGGAGAAGGTCGTTTGCTTCTTCACGATCCGCTGTCAACTTAAATGCAAAGTGAAATAGTTCTGTCTGTATGCTCAACAAGTTCTGAGCAAATGTGGTTGTCTTCATAATTATTTTGTATTTCGAGAGTTAATATTCGTTGTTCTAATCACACTGCAATATTACAGACAAAATACAAGACACATCCCACAAAATCAGACATATAACCATCTGTTTTCTATCAATAAACAGTTTTTACCCCCTATAAAACAGTTTTCAGGTGGTAGATTTTCCCCATTTTGTATAAGGCATTTTCATTAAAGAGGAATTATAATACTCTGTCTGCCCTGTTACTTCTTCGCCTAAGAAAGATGGACGTAAAAAGATTTCATTTTCTTCCTCCAATTCAACCTCTGCAACTACCAAGCCTTCGTTCTCACCATAGAATTCATCGACCTCAAATGTGTGATGACCGCTCTTTACCAAATAGCGGGTTTTATCAATAATTCCAGGTTCACACAGAAGCATCAGTTCTTCTGCTTCCTGCAGCGGAATCTCGCGTTCCCATTCATACCTCTTTACTCCACTGGCATCCGATTTTCCTTTTATCGTCAGAAAGCCTTTTTCATCCCGTATGCGAACTCTGACTGTCCGACCAGATGCACTACAAATGTATCCTTGTTTGATTCTGCTTTTCGCATAAGCTAAATCTCGGTAAGTGGTATCACATACCAAAAATTTCCGTTCTATCTCCAATGCCATGTCCGTTCTATTTATATTAAAATAAAAAATTCGGCTTTATACTTTATATAAACAAAATAGTCTCCCGGATGTTTACTTATCCAGGAGACTATCTCTCTATATCTTCATATAAATTGGATTACCACGTATAAGCTATAATTGTTATCAAAGCTAATACAATTAATCCGATGCACAAGTTTCGAATCAGCTTATTGGCTTTTTCGGCTTCTCTTCTTTCTCTTTCTTCGTGTTTTCTATTCTTTTGATTCATAGTATTGCATTTTTTAAGAAACTAATAGCTCAAAAATACAATATATTTTGAAAGAAAACAATAAAAAAGAAATTTTATGCTTCACTGTCTGAGAACTCCATCAAATAAGCCTTGATGAAACCATCTATTTTTCCGTCCATTACTCCGTTTACATCTGAAGTCTGGAAGTTTGTACGATGGTCTTTCACGCGTCTGTCATCAAACACATAGCTTCGAATCTGAGATCCCCATTCAATTTTCTTCTTGCCAGCTTCCACTTTAGCCTGCTCTTCCATTCGGTGTTGAAGCTCTTTATCGTACAATATAGAACGCAACTGACGCATGGCATTTTCTTTATTCTTCGGCTGGTCTCGTGTTTCTGTATTTTCAATCAGGATTTCTTCTTCGGCTCCAGTATAAGGGTCTTTATATTGATAACGCAAACGAACTCCAGATTCTACTTTATTTACGTTCTGTCCTCCGGCTCCTCCACTACGGAATGTATCCCATGACAAACGTGCAGGCTCTACAACAACTTCAATTGAATCATCTACCAAAGGGGTTACAAAGACAGAAGCAAAAGATGTCATACGCTTTCCCTGCGCATTATAAGGAGATACACGCACCAAACGGTGTACACCATTTTCGCCTTTCAGGTAACCGTAAGCATAAGCTCCTTCGATATTCATGGTAACAGTCTTGATACCGGCTTCATCACCTTCTTGCAAGTTAGCAACAGAAAGCTTATATCCATTACTTTCAGCCCAGCGCATATACATACGCATTAGCATCGAAGACCAATCCTGACTTTCTGTACCACCTGCTCCTGAGTTAATCTTCAATACACAATCCATCTGGTCAGCTTCAGAACGAAGCATATTTTTCAGTTCCAATTCTTCTACAGCATGAATAGCTTTGGCATAAGCATCATCAACCTCTTCCTCTGTGACCAATTCGTCTTTATAAAAATCAAAAGCTAATTCCAGCTCGTCCGATAATGTCTTCACTTCATTATAGCCTTCAATCCAGCCTTGTAAGCCCTTTACTTTCTTCATCTGAGCTTCTGCTTTCTTAGCATCATCCCAAAAACCAGGCGCCTGCGTACGCAATTGCTCTTCTTCTACTTGAACTTTCTTATTTTCAATATCCAAGTAGCGATAAAGTGCTTCAGTACGCTCTTTCACGTCTTTAAGTTGCTCTATTGTAATCATGTATTTGGTAATAAGTATCTGAGCTACAAAAATACAAAAAGATTTCTGATATGTAAAAAGATTCAGTCCATTGTTTCAAAAGAGAGTAATCAACCTTTATCAAAGTAAGCTAATTCTACCTTCTGATTATTTATTAACTCACTGTTCACTTTTTATCAATCCTTTTTTATTCTAAAGTATTGGAGAGTAAAAACACATATACGAAAAGAAGAGGTTAAGAATCCACAAGATATACCAAGCGATTCTCGAGTTTTTTCATTCACGAATTAGTATATAGCTTAAAAATGCAAGAAACATAAAAGATAGCCTCGTAAAACCGGGGAGCAAGCCTTCAGAAGCAGAGGATGCATAACATATCCCCCACGTCCGGACACGTCATGATTCTAACACGCTGAAGATTTCCACAGGTCCTGCACAACGACGACAATACAGCCGCCAAGAACCACGCATCAGACGGGATTGAAGAATAAAGCAGGACATACCCTTTACATAAAGGAGAGGATTATCCTTGATATGCAGAATAAAGACATACAGCTGTCAGACACGACAAATGAAGAAGAAGAACGGGGCAGTGCCGGGCCGGAGAAAGGCCTGCTACGGGGCAGCAGCGGCAGAGAAAAGGAAACTGGAGAGTCGCAGACATCCTGAGAC
>NZ_JBBKBS010000031.1:0-32210 GCF_037890285.1 Phocaeicola sp. HCN-40430 | reverse complement strand
ATTTTAATGCTCGATACAATAGGATAAATTGTATTTATACTTTTACTTATTTTACAAAATCGGCCCAGTTTGTCAAACGCATGTCACCTTTCTCTATAAACACTTGATGCATACCCAATATAGCAGGCAAATAATGAGAAGTCTGTCCTTTGGTAGAGATCTTGAGATAATCCCACAATAACTGTTTATAGTCGGGGTGAGCACAATTCTCAATAACAGTTTTGGCACGTTCCATAGGGCTTTTACCACGCAAATCGGCAACACCTTGTTCTGTGACAATCACATTAACAGAATGTTCACTATGATCCTGATGAGATACCATAGGTACGATAGAGCTGATACATCCTCCTTTAGCTGTAGACGGACAAGAGAATATAGAAATGTATGCACTACGGGTAAAATCACCAGAGCCGCCAATTCCATTCATCATCTTCGTTCCACAAATATGAGTTGAGTTCACATTACCATAAATATCTGCTTCAATTGCAGTATTCATTGTAATGACACCGATTCGACGGACAACTTCCGGACAATTGGATATTTCGGAAGGACGTAGAATCAATTTATGGCGGAAGAAGTCCATGTTATCATAAATATCCTGCAAACAATCATTGGTCACACTCAAAGAACAGGTACTTCCAAACTTGATGCGACCTTCTTTTATCAGCTTGATTACTGAATTCTGAATAACCTCAGTATACATTTCGAACGGCGGAATGCTGGAATCTTTACCCAGAGCACTTAATACTGCATTGGCAATATTACCCACACCTGATTGCAACGGAAGGAAAGTAGAAGGAATTACACCTCTTCTCATATCTGCTGCCAGGAATTCAGCTACATTCTGGCCAATCTTATCAGTTACAGGATCTGAATCGTGGAAGCCACGAGCTTCATCCGGTATATTTACTTCAACTACACCAACTATCTTCGAGGGGTCTACCTGAATATAAGGAAGACCGATACGGTCGCTGGGGCGAACAATTGGAATCGGACGACGATAGGGTGGGCGTTCCATTTCATACAAGTCGTGCATACCGATAAGATTCTTGCTGTGAGCAGCATTCAATTCTACAATCACCCGATCTGCCAGGCGCGCTACTGTAGGAGTAATACCTACACCGGCTGTCAGATAGATACGGCCATCTTCTGTTATCTCACAAGCCTCAACAATTGCGGTACTTACATGACCAAGAAAACCTGAACGCAAACGTTGGGCCAATTGTGAAAGGTGAATATCTGTATAACGGATTTCTCCATTATTTACGGCTTTACGAAAATCAGCATTGGTTGTATAAGGAGCACGGAAACTGATTGCTTTTGCACGGGTCAATGCACCGTCACAAGAATCCCCTGTAGAGGCACCTGTAATAATACCTACCTGAAAATGTTCACCTCGTGCATGTTTTTCTTCGGCTATCTTTGCCAGTTCTGCAACAACTGCTTTCGGACTTCCTGCGGGGGTAAAACCGCT
Organism: Phocaeicola sp. HCN-40430; assembly: GCF_037890285.1. NCBI lineage: Bacteria > Pseudomonadati > Bacteroidota > Bacteroidia > Bacteroidales > Bacteroidaceae > Phocaeicola > Phocaeicola sp. HCN-40430. The sequence continues at coordinate 30,736 of NZ_JBBKBS010000031.1, read as the reverse complement.
CAGTCCTAAAATCTCTCCATCTTTTATAAGGCTTGCAGCTTCGGCTGCCGACATAAAAGTAAAACTCATTTTATTCAGTGTTTATCGTTAGTATTAAAAAATATAGTTCGGTTATCAGATTCCAAAAATAGAAAAAATTCGGCATGTCTGCCATACTATTTATACTTTCTGCTAAAAATTTCAGAATAGATAAAAGCACGACGCGCTTCCTCAAGGGTACTTAGTTTGACAGAAGAAGACTGCTTGTTATGTACAGCCGATTCTATTGAAGGAGAGGGAAGTTTATCTCTCACCGGTCTGCTTATCTCCCTTTTCTTTTTCGCTCCAATTTCTGCATCAAGCGAAAGAGGAGATAGGGGAGTGTCCGGTTCTTCGGTCGATTGCTGCTTAAAAGTTTGCATACATTTCACCTTTTTCTCCCGGCTTTTCTGCCAAGCCGTAACGGCTATCACTGCTAAAACAACCAAAACCTGAAAGACTTCCATATCAAACAAATATTAAGGGTTTTAGCCAAAGATACGAATAATTCCTATATATCCTACCGGTTTTATGGAAGTTAACACGGAAAGAGGTATCTTTGCAAACAATAACACTAATTTTTATAATAAGAATCCTATGACAAAAGAAAACACAGGAGCAGACTTTAAATCTGCAACTGAACACGAAAACAAGAAACTGTTTATCGAAACCTATGGCTGCCAGATGAATGTAGCCGACAGTGAAGTGATTGCTTCCATCATGCAAATGGCGGGATACTCGCCTTGCGAAACACTTGAAGAAGCTGATGCGGTATTTATGAACACTTGTTCTATCCGCGATAACGCAGAACAGAAGATTCTGAATCGTCTGGAATTTTTCCACTCTCTCCGCAAAAAGCGCAAGCATCTTATTGTGGGAGTATTAGGCTGTATGGCAGAACGTGTAAAGAATGATTTGATTGAAAACCATCATGTAGATCTTGTAGCTGGTCCAGACTCATACCTGACACTTCCTGATTTGATAGCAGCTGTAGAAGCCGGAGAAAAAGCAATCAACGTAGAACTGTCTACCACCGAGACTTATCGTGATGTCATTCCATCCCGTATCTGTGGAAACCACATTTCCGGATTTGTATCAATCATGCGTGGCTGCAACAATTTCTGCCACTATTGCATTGTGCCTTACACACGCGGACGCGAACGTAGCCGTGACGTAGAAAGCATTTTAAATGAAGTACACGACTTGGAACAGAAAGGTTATAAAGAAGTAACTTTGCTGGGGCAGAATGTCAACTCTTACCGATTTGAAAGAGAAGGGGAGACAGTAACTTTCCCTATGCTGCTTCGTATTGTAGCCGAAGCAGTACCAGGCATGCGCGTACGCTTTACGACCTCACATCCTAAAGATATGAGCGATGAAACCCTCCATGTCATTGCAGAAATACCTAATGTATGTAAGCACATTCATTTGCCGGTACAAAGCGGAAGTTCCAGAATTCTGAAACTGATGAATCGTAAGTATACCCGCGAATGGTATTTGGAAAGGGTAGAAGCTATCCGTCGCATCATCCCCGATTGTGGCTTAAGTACTGATATTTTCTCCGGATTCCACTCCGAAACAGAAGAGGATCATCAGATGTCACTCTCGCTCATGCGCGAATGTGCCTACGATTCAGCTTTCATGTTTAAGTATTCTGAAAGACCGGGTACCTATGCATCAAAACATCTTCCCGATGACATTTCTGAAGAGGTAAAAATCCGCCGTCTGAATGAAATGATTGAATTACAGAATCAACTTTCGGCAGAAAGCAATGCCAAAGATGTGGGTAAGACATTCGAAGTATTAGTAGAAGGTGTTTCCAAACGATCTAAAGAGCAGTTATTTGGCCGTACCGAGCAAAACAAGGTTGTCGTATTCGACCGAGGTACACACCGCATCGGCGATTTTGTAAAAGTCCGTATCACAGAATCAAGCTCTGCTACATTGAAAGGAGTAGAAGTAACAGAATAAACTACCCGAAATAGATAATTGAATAGAGTAAACAGACTGAGGCTATATAGCCCAATCTGTTTGCTCTATTTTGTTTTAAGGAAGCTGTTGCCTATAAATTCATCACAAAGTCCGGGAATCCTCAATTGAATATTGTCCATTTCTTTTTGTCCTCCATTATTTTCAGAGAATATATTAAAAACGTTTAATAGAATAGGGTATATAATCAATTTATTTGTTATTTTGCAGCAAATTAGGGAATAAAGTGAATATACTAAATATAAATAAATGTCCCCTTTGTGGGAATAGCCAATTTCAGAAAGTGATGACCTGCACGGATCACTATGCTACCGGCGAAAAGTTCGACGTAGAACAGTGCAAGCAGTGCCACTTTCTTTTCACTCAGCGTGTCCCTGTAGAAGCCGAAATAGGTAGATACTACGAATCACCGGATTATATTTCGCACAGCGATACACATAAAGGCCTGATGAACCGGATTTATCATCAGGTACGCCACTATATGCTTTCCCGCAAGGCAAGACTTGTAAAGCACAGCAGCCGCCTGAACGAAGGAAATCTATTAGACATCGGTACTGGGACAGGATATTTCAGCCACTTTATGGCAGAAAAAGGATGGAAAGTAACAGCCATAGAAAAAAGTCCACAGGCACGTGAATTTGCCAAAGAACATTTTGGCTTAGATGTACAGCCTTCCGAAGCACTTTCATCACAAAAAGATGCATCATTTGATGTCGTTACACTTTGGCATGTAATGGAACATCTCGAGCATCTGAATGAAACATGGGAAATATTGAACCGTATTCTAAAGGAAAGAGGAGTTCTGATTGTTGCAGTTCCTAATCCTAACTCATTCGATGCCCAGAAATACAAAGAAATGTGGGCAGCCTATGATACACCACGACATTTGTGGCATTTCACTCCGTCTACCATGCAACAATTCGGAGCTAAACATGGCTTCATTTTAGCAGAACAACATCCCATGCCGTTCGATGCCTTTTATGTATCCATGCTCACCGAAAAATACAAAAAAAGCCGTCATCCATTCCTGAAAGGATTGCTGACTGGTACAGAAGCATGGTTTGCTTCACAAGCTAAAAAGGAGCGAAGCAGCTCCATTATCTACGTTTTTAGAAAGAAGTGATTATGAGTAAAAAATTGGTAGCTTTCTTCGACATGCAGTTCATCACTTCCAGTATCAGTACGATGCTGGTACTGCTTCTATTGGGATTGGTCGTGTTCTTTCTTATGGCCGCCAATAACTTATCTGTATATGTACGCGAAAACATAGCAGTATCAATACTTATCAGCGATGATATGAAGGAAGCAGAAATCACCCGTTTCCAGAAAGAGCTGAACGGATTTCCTTACATCAAGAAAACTACTTATATATCCAAGGCACAGGCACTGAAAGAGCAGACCGAAGCCATGGGTACTGACCCTGCCGAATTTTTAGGCCATAATCCATTCACCGCTTCCATTGAGGTCTCACTCAATGCCGATTATGCCAATGCGGACAGTATTGCATGGATAAAGGATGAAATACTTTCCCATAAGCACATACTTGAGGTCAACTATCCGCAAGATTTGTTGGATGCGGTAAATAAAAACATCCAAAAAATCAGTATTGTCCTGTTGGTTCTGGCTGCTTTACTGACTCTAATCTCATTTGCTCTAATCAACAATACAATCCGATTGGCTATCTATTCCAAACGCTTCCTTATCCACACAATGAAGCTAGTAGGAGCCAGTTGGAATTTCATACGCCGTCCTTTCCTCATCCGTAATATTTGGGTAGGAGTTTTAGCTGCAGCAATGGCTAATGCTTTACTAACTGCAATGGCTTATCTTCTGGTACGATACGAACCGGATCTGTTAGCAGTCATCACTCCTTCGGTAATACTGGTTGTCATGACTTCTGTATTTGTTTTCGGTATCATTATTACAACTTTCTGCGCCTTGATATCCATCAACAAATACTTGCGTATGAAGGTTAGCGATTTATACAGCAAATAAAAAAATCTATTAATATTTTATTTTTCATCAGTATGGACAAAAAGAACTTTGCCTTTGATAAGACTAACTTCATCCTATTGGGAATAGGGATGGTAGTAATTATTATCGGCTTTTTACTCATGACCGGACCTGGTTCCAATGAAACGATGTTTCAACCAGATATTTTCAGTGTGCGTCGTATAAAAGTCGCTCCGGTAGTTTGTTTCCTGGGATTTATATTTATGATTTACGGTATACTCCGAAAACCTACAGATAAAATAGAAAAATAAACATGAGTTGGATTGAAGCTTTAATCTTGGGTATTCTGCAGGGATTGACAGAATACCTTCCAGTCAGCAGTAGCGGACATCTTGCTATCGGATCAGCATTATTTGGTATTGAAGGAGAAGAGAATCTTACCTTTACCATCGTTGTCCATGTAGCAACAGTTTTAAGTACACTGGTCATTCTTTGGAAAGAAATCAGTTGGATATTCCGTGGATTATTCAAGTTTCAGATGAATGAAGAAACCCGTTATGTTATCAACATCATCATATCCATGATTCCGATTGGTATCATAGGTGTATTCTTTAAAGATTATGTAGAAGATATTTTCGGTTCAGGTCTGTTTATAGTAGGATGCATGTTACTTTTAACAGCTCTTCTGCTTACCTATTCCTACTATGCTAAACCTCGTATCAAAGAAAAGATTAGCGCAAAAGATGCATTCATCATTGGTCTGGCTCAAGCTTGTGCCGTACTACCGGGATTATCACGTTCTGGTTCTACCATTGCTACCGGACTTATTTTAGGAAACAAGAAAGAATCACTGGCTCAGTTCTCATTCCTGATGGTAATGCCTCCTATTCTTGGCGAAGCTTTACTTAGTGGAATGGAAATCATAAAAGATTCCTCTGCAGCCGGAGCAGAAATCTCTACTTTATCGTTAATCGTAGGCTTCCTGGCTGCTTTTGTTTCAGGATGTATAGCCTGCAAATGGATGATCAATATTGTAAAGAAAGGTAAACTGATTTATTTTGGAATTTATTGTGCCATTGCCGGTATACTGACCATCATACTCAGCTAACCCATTGTCCCCATATATAAAGAATGAATTTCAAAGAAGGAGAAATATTATATTTCAACAAACCGTTACGATGGACATCGTTTGCGGTTGTCAACAAGATAAGATATCACATCAGTCGAAAGTTAGGCGTAAAAAAGATTAAGGTAGGACACGCCGGAACACTTGACCCACTGGCTACAGGAGTCATGATTATATGTACCGGAAAGGCAACCAAACGTATTGAAGAATTCCAGTACCACACCAAAGAGTACATAGCAACCCTTCAACTGGGAGCTACCACTCCTTCATTCGATTTGGAAAAAGAAATTGATGCGACTTATCCTACCGAACATATTACCCGGGAACTGGTAGAAGAAGTGCTGAAAAAGTTCGTAGGAACCATCGAGCAGATTCCACCGGCTTTCTCAGCCTGCAAAGTAGACGGAAAACGTGCTTACGACCTGGCAAGAAAAGGAAACGAAGTAGAGTTGAAAGCCAAAACACTGGTCATCGACGAAATAGAATTGCTGGAATGTAACCTGCCGGAAATAAAGATAAGGGTAGTATGCAGTAAAGGCACATACATCCGTGCGCTGGCACGCGACATCGGTGAAGCGCTGGACAGCGGTGCCCATCTGACAGGACTCATACGCACAAGAGTAGGAGAGGTCAGACTTGAAGATTGCATGGAAGTAGAAAACTTCCCGGAATGGCTCGAGAAACAAGAAATAGAAGTTATAAACGATTAAGGAAAGAAAGGAACGCAAAAGATGAAGCTATCACAATTCAAATTCAAATTACCGGAAGAACGTATCGCCCTTCATCCGGCAAAATACAGAGATGAATCTCGTCTGATGGTAGTAAACAAGGCTACCGGAGAAATCGAACATAAAATGTTCAAAGACATCTTAAACTACTTTGACGACAAAGATGTATTTATCTTCAACGATACAAAAGTCTTTCCTGCACGTTTGTATGGAAACAAGGAGAAAACCGGAGCCCGCATCGAAGTATTCCTGTTGCGCGAACTGAACGAAGAACTTCGCTTGTGGGATGTATTGGTAGACCCTGCCCGCAAAATCCGTATCGGTAACAAATTGTACTTTGGCGACGATGACTCAATGGTAGCCGAAGTAATCGACAATACTACTTCACGCGGACGTACCCTTCGCTTCCTGTACGACGGTCCACACGATGAATTCAAAAAGGCTTTGTATGCACTGGGAGAACCCCCATTGCCTCCATTTATCAAACGACCGGCAGAACATGAAGACGAAGAGCGTTTCCAAAATATCTTTGCTAAAAACGAAGGAGCTGTTACTGTCCCTGCCGCAGGCTTGCATTTCAGCCGCGAATTGATGAAGCGAATGGAAATCAAAGGCATCGATTTTTCTTTCATTACCATGCATGCCGGTTTGGGCAACTTCCGAGACATTGATGTAGAAGACCTGACCAAACATAAAATGGATTCAGAGCAGATGTTTGTCAATGCAGAAGCATGCCGCATTGTCAACGAGGCCAAAGACCGTGGCAGCCGTGTATGTGCCGTAGGTACTACAGTGATGCGTGCCATCGAAACGGCCGTAGGCACAGACGGACATTTGAAAGAATTCGAAGGATGGACCAACAAGTTTATCTTCCCTCCTTACGACTTCTCGGTAGCCAACTCTATGGTAAGCAACTTCCATATGCCGCTGTCTACCATGCTGATGCTGGTATGCTCTTATGGAGGTTATGAACTGATTATGGAAGCCTACAACACCGCATTGAAAGAAGATTACCGCTTCGGAACATACGGTGATGCCATGTTGATTTTAGACAAATAAAAACACAACTGCATCATGGCAAAAGTATACGTAGGCTTAGGTACAAACTTAGGCAATAAAGAAGAAAACTTACGTACTGCCGTCTATTTAATAAACAGGAAGATAGGGAAAGTAATTTCCCTGTCTTCTTTTTATGAAACCGCTGCATGGGGATTCGTTTCCGAGCATACCTTCCTTAATGCGGCAGCTTGTATAGAAACCACATTATCTCCCACCGATATATTACACTTTACACAGGAGATAGAACGGGAAATGGGACGAAAACAGAAATCTGTACAAGGAGTATATTCCGACCGCCCGATAGATATCGACATCCTGCTGTACGACAATCTTACACTGCAGACTCCCGAACTTACCATTCCGCATCCCTTGATGACGGAACGTCGCTTCGTGATGGAGCCTTTGGCAGAAATTGCTCCCGAATTCATTCATCCTGTTCTTCATCAGTCTCTTTCCAAACTAAACAGACTCTTGCTCACTGAATCCGAATAAATTGCATCGCAATCACAAAGAAAAAGGTGTTAAACAGTTGTAAAATTCTGTCAAAATTCCGATATTGCGTACCCTTAGAAAACCTATTATACGCAATGTTATGAAGACATCTGGCTTAATGCTCCTTTTCTATGCAGGAGCATTCCTATCGGCAAATTCTTTATTTGCACAAGAAACACAAGTAGCCCATACAGACACTGTAACTACAGCTTTAGGTCGTGCACAAGACCTTCGTACTCTCCCTTTCCAGATTCAAAAGATAGAGGGGAATGAACTAACCCAAGTAAAAGACGCCAATTTCCTCCATTCACTGATAGGAAGAACCACCGGTGCCACTCTCAATCCAAGCTCTGCCGGAACAGGAGCAGGAGTACGTGTACGAATGAGAGGTACACGCAGTATTTGGGGCAACAACAATGTGCTGTATGTCATCGACGGAATTCCCTTCCCCCAGCTTTCCACCAATACCCTTTCGGCTATCTACACCGGATACGGGCTGACCGCCGATGCCATTGCTTCTCTTAATGCCGAAGATATAGAAGATGTCTCTATTCTCTCCGGTCCGTCGGCAGTCGCACTGTACGGAAGCGATGCCGCCAACGGTGCCATTCTTATCACCACCAAGAAAGGGAAGGCTACCCACCGGCCTGCCATTCATGTGTCTCAAAGCACTACGTTCAGCAAGCCTTTCGTCATGCCGGAGTTTCAGAATCAGTATTATCAGTGGAATACAGCTTCGGATACCGGAGATCCCACCTGGAATCCTTCCGACTTCTACCGTACCGGACACACCATTCAGAATCATGTCAGTCTTTCTGCCGGTACCGACATCAACCAAAGCTATTTCTCGGCTGCCACACAGCATGCCACCGGACTGATAGAAAACAATCTCTCCAACCATTACAACCTGACTTTCCGCAACAGCACCCATCTGCTGAACAACAAGCTGCATATTGATTTCGGCCTAATGTATATGCGCACCAAAGAACAGAATATGCTGTCGCACGGAGACGATTTTAACCCTATCATTCCCGTTTACCTCTATCCGGAATGTCTGAACTTCCGACCTAATCAATATGGACAAATTACCGGTGTTCCCTGGTACGAACGCTATGACCCTGATAAAGATTACTATGCCCAATACTGGCCGTATTCCGAGTGGCAGAATCCCTATTGGATTATCAACCGAAACACCTTTCTCAATAAGAAAGACCGTTTCTTAGGCAATATCGGTATCAGTTACGACATTACCCCCTGGCTTTCTGCCTCCGCCCGCGTACGCTATGATAAAGATGTAATAAAGCAGGCACAAGAACTTTACGCATCGACCAGTGCCTATCTCATCAACTCGGAAAACGGACTGTACGGGGAAAATAAAGCCGACCTGCACCAACTGTACAGCGACCTTTCCCTTGACCTGCACCATCGCATAGGAGCATTTTCGTTCAATGCATTATTAGGAGGAAGCATACAGAAACGGCAATACGATTTCGATTTGCTCAACGGAGGTCTGATCCAACCCAACGGATTCTCAGCCGACAATATTGATGATGCGCTGAAAAACAGTGTTTCCGAATCATTCGAAGATAAAAGGAAAAGTCTCTTTGCCTCCTTGCAGATAGGCTTTAAAGACATGCTTTACGTGTATGCTACCGGACGGAAAGAATGGAATGATTTCAAGTACCGCACTTTCTATTCGGAAACCGATGGATTTTATCCCTCTGTCGGAATAGCCTTTATTCCCACAGCTTTTTCTGCGATTCGCTCCGATATTCTGTCATTCACTAAACTCCGCTTCGATTACAGCGAGACTGGAGCTACCCATCAGTATGCCTTGATAGAAGGACTGTGGCAAAAGAACCAAAACTTCGACTACGAGGCACTAACACAAGGAAAAAGCCCTGTCGAAACCACCAAATCGTACGAAGCCGGCATCGACTTAGGAATGTTCCAAAACCGGTTGAACCTATCTCTTACTTTATATACCTCTACCACTCACAGTGTAGCACTGACCCAACAAGCGAACTATAACCAGTTAATGAATGCCACTATCGAAAACAGAGGAGTCGAAATGTCTCTCCAACTCAAACAGCCCTTAGGTCCTGTAGAATGGAATAGCAACCTTACTTACACACTAAATAAGAACAAGATAAAAGACTTTACAAATATCTCTTCTGATGGAACAGAAACAGATATCCCATCGTTTGAAATGATAACTTCTTATCACCCTATCGCACAGGAAAAACTTGTAAAAGGCGGCTCCATAGGCGACATATACGTCCGCGCATTCCGCACCGACAGCAAAGGAAACCTTGTCATCGGGAGCGACGGGTTACCGGAAAAAAACAATGAATACACCTATGCCGGTAATGCTGCTCCCAAGTATCAGATAGGATGGAGCAACGACTTCAACTGGAAAGGAATAGCCTTAAGTTTCGTTCTACAGGGAAACTTTGGAGGAAAAGGTCTGTCCCTCACTCAGGCGATGATGGACCAGTACGGTGTATCGAAGGCTACTGCTGATGCACGTAACAACGGCGGTGTATGGGTAGGACAGCAGCTTATCCCAGCCAAGCAATATTATAATTATGTAACTGGTCTGGAGGGGGTAGGAGCAGCCTATATATACGACGCTACCAATGTGCGTCTGGCAGAACTCTCGGTAGGATATACCATTCCTATGCACCGTTGGGTAAACTGGATACAGAGTATCAAGGTTTCGTTTGTAGGACGCAATCTGTGCATGATTTACAACAAAGCGCCGTTCGACCCCATGAGTACGGCCAGTATGGGCAACTTCATGCAGGGAATAGATTATTTCAACCTGCCCAGTTTGCGCAACCTCGGTTTTTCTGTCAGCATGGACTTTTAGTTCAAAAAACAATTTAGCTGACACAGTAAACTGATAGAAAAGACTCTTCAAGAAGAGTAAGTAATATTAGTCGTATAAAGTGTCCCACTGCAAGGAGACACCTGTCTCCTTGCAGTGGGACACTCGTCTCTTTATAGTGAGACGGACGTACCCTTACAATGAGACACCCTTCCTGTTTAAGTATCCAACGAGATAAAACATCAAACAAGATACAACTATTTCATTTATTTTCTATATTTGCTCACGAATTGGTTCCACATCCTTGTTCTAGGAAACGGATTAAAAGGGAATCGGGTGAAAATCCCGGACAGTCCCGCTGCTGTAAAGCTCTATACCAAACTTTCTGAAAAATGCTCATACCACTGATATACAATGGCTATATTGGGAAGGTTTCAGAGAGGGAGTCAGTCAGAAGACCTGCCATCATTCATTTGCTCAGTGCCCTCTGGGGTTAGGGAAACTGTAGCCTGTTTTTTCATTTTATAAGAACCGACATGTATAAGCAGACCATCATGCGTGCTGTTTGGCTGATGTGTATCCTTGTATGGGGACATTGTATCTCTATATATGCACAAAGTAAGCTGGATAGCCTACAACATTTGGGAGAAGTCGTAGTAACGGCACGTACTTTCCAAAAAGAAGTTATTCCCGTACAGCAACTGTCCGGAAACGAATTGCAGCGCCTCAGCTCACATAATGTGGCCGATGCATTGCGTTATTTCTCCGGAATACAAATCAAAGATTACGGAGGAGTAGGAGGCCTGAAAACCGTAAACATCCGAAGCATGGGAACCAATCATGTAGGGGTATTCTACGATGGCATTGAGCTGGGTAACGCACAGAACGGTACCGTAGACCTGGGACGATTCTCTTTGGACAACATGGAATCGGTTACGCTGTACAACGGTCAGAAAAGTGCTATTTTCCAACCTGCAAAGGATTTCGGCTCTGCCGGGTCTATTTATTTACAGTCGCGTACTCCAAAGTTTGAAGACGAAGAACGTTACCATGTAAAGACAACCTTTAAGACCGGTTCGTTTGGAGTAGTCAATCCCTCCATATTATGGGAGCAGAAAATTCACGACAAACTTTACAGCTCTCTCAGCGCCGAATATATGTATACCACCGGAAAATATAAATTCCGCTATCAGACTAAAGACGGATACGATACTACCGCTGTACGTCAAAATGGTGATGTACAGGCTCTGCGCGTAGAAGGCGGACTGTTTGGAAAAATAGACCAGGGATATTGGCGTGCAAAAGCCTATCTGTATAACTCCGAGCGAGGATATCCCGGTGCCATTGTACGCAACAAGTTCTCACACGAAGACCGCCAGTGGGATACTAATTTTTTCACACAGGGTACATTCAAAAAAGATTTTTCATCCCGGTACAGCCTGCTATGCAACGTAAAATATGCCTACGACTATTTGCATTATCTGGCAGATCCGAACAAAGATGAATCTTTGATGTATACCAACAATCATTATTACCAACAGGAAGTTTATGCTTCGGCTGCAAACCGGTTTACCATTTTACCGGGATGGGATGTCAGCGTGTCTGCCGACTATCAGTTCAATTTACTGAATGCCGATTTACAGGACTTTGTATATCCTCGCCGGCATACCGGACTGATAGCAGCCGCCACAGCCATTTCACTCGACCGGTTTAAAGCACAGGCCAGCCTGCTTGGAACTTTTGTACACGATAAAGTCCGGACAGAAAACGAATCGGCCCCCGACAAACAGGAATGGACTCCAGCTGTAGTCGCCTCGTATCAGCCATTCGAATCAGTCGACTTGAATATCCGTGGCTTTTACAAGCGTATCTTTCGAATGCCAACCTTGAACGACTTGTATTATACTTTTGTAGGAAATGTAGATCTGGACCCTGAGTATACAAACCAGTACAATCTGGGATTTACCTATAGCAAATCTTTTTCCCATAGTTGGCTTCGCTACATAGAAGTGCAGACAGACGTATATTACAACGAAGTTGAAAATAAAATTATAGCTACACCGACTTCCAACTTTTTCCGGTGGACAATGATTAACCTGGGAAAAGTGGAAATACGAGGTATTGACGCTGCCCTGCAAACCGGATGGCAAATAGGAAGAGAGTTCCACCTGAACGGAAGAATCAACTATACCTATCAAAAAGCACAGGACTTCACCGACCCTTACGATGAGTTCTATGGAGGACAGATACCTTACATTCCCTGGCATAGCGGTTCGGCAGCAGTAAATGCCAACTGGCGCTCGTGGGAAGCCAACTATAGCTTTATCTATACAGGAGAGCGGTATTCGTCGCAAGCCAATATTCTGGCCAATTACCAGCTGCCATGGTATACCAGCGACTTATCGGTAGCCAAAACCCAGCGAATCGGTCCGGGCGACTTGAAACTGACATTAGAAATCAACAATCTGTTCAACCAGCAATACGAAGTGGTGATTTGCTATCCTATGCCGGGTATCAATTTCAAACTCATTGCACAATATACTTTTTAAATGAAAACGGACTTTATAAAATTATTCCACCATACATACAGTTTTGTTCTATCTGTCTTCATCGGCTTCATGCTTGCAGGATGCCGGGGAGAACTTCCGGTCATTGAATCTGAAATAGAATATGTAACCGATCCCACTTTGCCGAAGTCAATCAAAGGACTCTATGTATTGAACGAAGGAAATATGGGAAGCAACAAGTGTACACTCGACTTCTTCGACTATAATACCGGAGGCTATCACCGTAACATTTATGCAGAGCGAAATCCCGGAGTAGTAAAGGAGTTAGGCGATGTAGGAAATGACATTGCTATTTACGGGAATAAACTTTTTGCCGTAATCAACTGCTCACACTTTGTAGAAGTAATGGATGTACGCACAGGGGTGCATATCGGAAGTATTAATATCACAAACTGCCGATACATCACTTTTAATGAAGGAAAAGCTTATATCAGCTCATATGCAGGTCCCGTGCAAATTGACCCTAATGCACGTCCGGGAAAAGTGGTAGAAGTAGATGTCAATACCTTGCAAATTACGCGGGAAGTGGTAGTTGGATACCAGCCGGAAGAAATGGTAATCAACAACGGCAGACTATATGTGGCCAATTCCGGAGGATACCGTTTCCCTAATTACGACCGCACTGTTTCGGTAATCGATTTGAATACATTTCAGGTAGTCAATACCATTGATGTAGCCATCAACCTGCACCGCATGGAAATTGACAGGTTCGGACGTATCTACGTCAGCTCAAGAGGAGACTATTACGGTACAGGATCTGATGTTTTCGTAATCGACAGCCAGACAGAAAAGGTTATCGGGAACTTAGGAGTGGCAGCCAACGAAATGTGCCTTTGCGACGACCAGCTCTACATGATAAGTACCGAATGGAATTACATAACCGGAAGTAATACAATCGGATTTTCACAATACGACACTCAGAAAGAAGAACTGATTCCGGGCAATTTCATTACCGATGGCACAGAAAAAGAAATCAAACTTCCTTACGGAATAGCTGTTAATCCGGAAACGAAAGAAATCTTTGTATCCGATGCTACCAACTATGTAACACCAGGATACTTGTATTGTTTCTCCAAAGAAGGAAAGCTACGCTGGAAAGTTCGTACAGGAGATATTCCGGCACATTTTGCCTTTACGACACAAGATTTTAATTAAATACTAAATAAAGAATAGATCTTATGAAAACAAAGTTACAACATTCAGCCTGGTCAATTATAGCCGCAAGTAGCCTGATGGCGGGAACTATGATATCTTGCTCTTCCGAGTACGACCCTAATGAAAAACCTGAAGTCTGTCCTCCAGGAAGTACACCCTATATTACTCAGGTTCTTGATTATATGCCAGCCGTAGGACAGCTGACCAACACCATACCCGAATACGAAGAAGGAGATACTCAGGAGACTATGAATCAGAAGGTTTTAGAAGCCATCGGTCACAACAGGAAAGGCATGATCTCTTTAGGAGGATATGGAGGATATGTGACTGTAGGATTCGATCACACCATTGAAAACAAAGACGGGCTATGCGATTTTCGAGTATTGGGAAATGCCTTTTACTCTGCTGCTAACCCTAACCCTGATGCCCCGATAGGAGGAAGCTCAGAACCAGGCATCATCATGGTTGCCTATGATAAAAATGGGAATAAACAGCCGGACGCAGACGAATGGTACGAGATAGCCGGAAGTGCTCACCGAAATCCTTCGGGAGAAGCCTGGTACACTCTGGCGCAAAATGCAGGAAACGATGTCCATCTGTATAAAGGATATGAAATTACCTATTATCGTCCGGAAAAAGTACCTACAACACCGGAAGAGAAGGAAAAATACATCCGATGGGAAGACAATCAGGGTAACAGTGGTTATAAAGTGATGAATCAGTTTTACAGCCAACCTTATTTCCCGCAATGGGTGAATGCCGATAAACTTACCTTCAAAGGAACCTGCCTTCCACAAAACGGAATTGATGAAAGCGGCCAAGGCAACTATTTTGTATTATATAAATTTCAGTATGGATACGCTGACAATGCAATGAACACAGAAACAGAAGCAGCTATTGACATTGACTGGGCTGTAGATGCACAGGGAAATCCCGCTCATCTTCCCGGAGTAGATTTCATAAAAATATATACAGGTATCAACCAGGAAAATGGATGGATAGGAGAGTGCTCTACAGAAATATCAGGCGTAGAGGATTTACATTTGCTGAAAGAAGAAATCAGATCACTTTATTAATACTAATCACAACACAATAAAATGAAAACAAAACCAATTAATCTTTGGAATATTGCTTTACTCTCACTTTTGATATGTACCTCTTGTAATGACCTTAATGATCCCACTCAAGAGGGTAATATAATTGAAGACTCTACTCCAACTCCCCCAGTGGCTGCAAAAGGGTTTTTCGTAGCCAATGAAGACTGGTTTGGACATGACGAGGGAACAGTCAATTATTTTCTGAAAAACGGAGATAATTACGACATCACTTATCGTGCTTACCGCAATGCCAACGAAGGAGAAACACTCGGTACAACTACCGAATTTGGTACGATATGGGGAGGCTGCATTTATCTCATATCCAAACAAGGTACTCGCATGGTGGTAGCCGATGCTACGACCTTAAAAAAGAAAGTTTCCATTACAGATTTACAGGGAGATGGACGTTATTTTATCGGAGTAAATGACCAAAAAGGCTATGTCAGCACAAGCAACGGTATCATAGTATTTGATATTGCCCAACTAAAAACAGGTAATGCCATAGAAGGAATAACCGGGGAAATAGGAAACATGTGTTATGCCAATGGTAAAGTATTTGCTGTATCTTCCAGAAAGATATATGTAATTGATGCTCATACAGATCAGTTAATCCATACAATAGAAGGTTCTTTCAACTCAATTACCCAAAGTAAAGATGGTACAATATGGGGAGGCGGCTCCGACAAGCTGATGAAGATAAATCCTGAAACATTGGAAACTACAGAGATAGACTATCCTGATGGACAAAAAATGAGTAATGTATGGGGCGCTTGGAATGCCGGAAGTTTTTGTGCAAGCACACAGAAAAATGTACTCTACTGGGCAAGTGGAGGTGGGATGTTTGGAGGTGCCAAAAGTATTGTCCAATATAATATTGATACAAATACTGCCAACACTAATTTCTATAAGCTGGGAATAAGTGATGAAGGACAGCAGCTGTGTTTTTATGGAGCCGGATTACGTGTGGATCCTCTTACCGACGAACTGATTCTCACGGTTTGTCATGACGGATGGGGAAGCAGTTATTTATATAACTGGATTTACAAAATCAATAATGAAGGACAAGAAATTACTCATTTCGGACTAAAGGGAAACAACGGCACAGCAGGAGAAGGAGACTGGTATTATTGGTTCCCGGCAATTCCTTTCTTCGAAGACGCCAACAAGCCCCAAATTTTGTTGAATCAGATATCATTGGAACCAGGAGAAACAAAAACCATCAATCTCAACGATAAAGTTGTAGACTACGATAACATACAATCTACTATCCAGAAGTCTGTAGAATTTGCCAATGAAGATTTATTCAGCAAAATAAACCTTGAAAATGGGATATTGACAATTACAGCAGGAAATACAACTGGGGAAACTACATGTACTATCGATGTAATATCAAACGGTGTACGTATAACCAAAACAATCCAGGCTATTATTACTGCAAATAGCAAAATCTAATAATCAATATCTATTTGTAAATAAAGATCCGTATAAATGATATACCAGTCAATTTATACGGATCTTTTGCTTTAAATACTCAACAAGTAAAATACCAAAGAAGCGCTAAAGCCCCATAACCTGAGTGCTATCAACCTGATTTCCAATTACTCCCCCAAACGGATATTCCAATAAACCAATCAGCAATAAGCTGACGTTAAATGTGTTAAAATAAAGCGTAAATTGTAATTATTCCAATTTATATCTCTATCTTTGCAGCCGAAAAGAAAAAGTGGAAAGATTTGAGTAGCTTGCAACCACGCAAAAAAATGCTAAAATACATAGTGCTTCCTTGCAGATAACACTTCTACTCTTGTCCGTACACGGATAATATTAATCATTAATTACTTAATTATTAAAAACATGGGATACTTATTCACATCTGAATCTGTGTCTGAAGGACACCCTGACAAAGTAGCGGATCAGATTTCTGATGCCGTACTCGACAAATTGCTGGCTTACGATCCTAACTCGAAAGTAGCTTGCGAAACATTGGTTACTACCGGACAGGTAGTTTTGGCAGGAGAAGTGAAAACCAAAGCGTATATCGACCTGCAACGTGTAGCACGCGAAGTCATCAACAAAATAGGATATACCAAGAGTGAATACATGTTCGAAGGAAACTCTTGCGGTGTATTCTCGGCTATCCACGAACAAAGTCCTGACATCAACCGAGGAGTAGAACGCGAAGACCCGATGAATCAGGGTGCAGGCGACCAGGGAATGATGTTTGGCTACGCAACCAAAGAAACAGAAAACTATATGCCACTGTCTCTCGACTTGGCACATAAAGTACTGATGGTACTGGCAGAAATCCGCCGTGAAGGCAAGGTTATGACTTATCTTCGTCCGGATGCAAAGAGCCAGGTAACCATTGAATACGATGACAATCGCCGTCCGGTTCGTATCGATACGATCGTAGTTTCTACTCAGCACGACGAATTTGTACAGCCTGCCGACGACTCTAAAGAAGCACAGTTGAAAGCAGACGAAGAAATGCTGGCACAAATCCGCAAGGATGTCATCGAAATCCTGATGCCTCGTGTCATTGCAGAAATTCACAATCCGGAAGTATTGGCTTTGTTCAACGACCAGATTACTTACCACGTAAACCCAACCGGTAAATTCGTAATCGGTGGCCCACATGGAGATACCGGATTGACCGGACGTAAGATTATTGTCGACACTTACGGAGGTGCCGGTGCTCATGGCGGTGGTGCTTTCTCTGGAAAAGATCCAAGCAAAGTAGACCGTAGTGCAGCTTATGCAGCACGTCACATTGCCAAAAACCTGGTAGCTGCCGGAGTAGCCGATGAAATATTGGTACAGGTTTCATATGCTATCGGAGTAGCTCGTCCGATTAATATCTATGTCAATACATACGGACGCAGCAATGTAGCTATGACCGACGGTGAAATTGCCAAGAAAGTTGACGAAATATTCGACATGCGCCCACGTGCCATCGAAGAACGCCTGAAACTGCGTAATCCTATTTATAGCGAAACTGCAGCATACGGCCACATGGGACGTGAACCTAAAGTTGTAACCAAATACTTTGAATCTGCCTACGAAGGTAACAAAGAAGTAGAAGTAGAACTGTTTACTTGGGAAAAACTTGACTACGTAGACAAAGTAAAACAAGCTTTTGGACTCTAATCTTTTTTCAATAAAAGAATAAAATAAAGAATGAGTTATAAATTTATTTCTCATTCTTTATTTTTTATTTCCCGTATTGTATTCCTCGTTTATGAATGATATAAAAAATGTATGCGTCTATAGTGCTTCCAGTACTAAAATCGCTCCGATTTATTTTGAAGCAGCACAAGAATTAGGTAAACTACTTGCTCGTCAGCGTATCAATTTAATCAATGGTGCCGGATGTTTAGGCTTGATGTGTAGTATCAGCGATGCCGCACTGGCTGCCGGAGGAACAGTGACGGGAGTTATACCTCATTTTATGGTAGAACAAGGATGGCACCATAAAGGGCTTACCAAACTGATAGAGACCGAAAGCATGCACGAACGCAAAAAAATCATGGCCGATCTTTCGGACGGTGTCATTGCACTGCCGGGAGGTTGCGGAACACTGGAAGAATTGCTTGAAATCATTACCTGGAAACAACTTGGGCTATACTTGAAACCGATTGTCATTCTTAATATAAACGGATTCTACAATCCGTTACTTGAAATGCTGGAGCTTGCTATAGAAGAAAATTTCATGCGCCGGGAACATGGACATATCTGGCAGGTAGCTACAACGCCACAAGAAGCCCTCAATTTATTATACTCTACTCCTTTGTGGAGCAAAGATATTCGTAAATTTGCAGCAATATGAACGGAGAACCCATACCTTACATGCTGCGTGCAGACTGGTTTATCACCTGCATTGTACTGCTTTGCTTTTTTCTCGGTACATTTGTACTGAAAGACGGCAAGAAATATCTGCTCTTCAGAATCAAGAAATTATTTCAAGGAGGACGGAAAAACAATCAAACAACAATTGTAGCAAACGCATACTTTCATCATAGTATTGTTTTAAACTGCATCACCTATATTTTAGGAGGATTATGCCTGTATGATTACTTTGCAGATCACTCTTCCTATCTTTTCACTCATATACCACATGGGCTTCTTTTAACGATCTACATTTTTACGGTCGTTTTATTTATATTGCTGAAATACGCCTTATATTCTTTCATTAACTGGATTTTTTTCGAGAAAGAGCAAAACAAGGCATGGATAGAAACATATTTTGACGTAATAATTTTAGGAGGGCTATTATTATTTCCGGTGGTACTATTGATTATTTATTTTGACCTGAATTTTGCCACAACAAAAGTTTTCATACTATTTATTCTTATTTTTACTAAAATATTGCTATTTTATAAGTGTATTAGAAACTTTTTCAAACAAATTCATGGTATTCTACATTTAATTCTGTACTTTTGCGCTC
Source organism: Phocaeicola sp. HCN-40430 (assembly GCF_037890285.1). Classification (NCBI taxonomy): domain Bacteria; kingdom Pseudomonadati; phylum Bacteroidota; class Bacteroidia; order Bacteroidales; family Bacteroidaceae; genus Phocaeicola; species Phocaeicola sp. HCN-40430. The sequence goes on along the minus strand of NZ_JBBKBS010000031.1, from coordinate 11,278 downwards.
TCGAATTAGCACCCTCTTTCTTGTTATGGGAAGGAATAAATTATACTAATCATTTTTTATTTTTAAACTTTTAGAAAATTGAAGATAAAGAAAATTCTGGTTTCTCAGCCTAAACCCACATCAGAAAAGTCACCCTATTTTGACATTGCTGAGAAGTACGGCGTGGAGATAGTTTTCCGTCCGTTTATAAAAGTTGAGAGTCTGTCGGCAAAAGAATTCAGACAACAAAAAATATCAATTTTAGATCATACAGCTGTCGTATTTACATCACGTCATGCTATTGATCATTTTTTCAATCTGTGTACTGAGTTGCGCGTCACAATTCCTGAAACAATGAAATACTTCTGTACTTCAGAAGCAATTGCATTGTACATACAGAAATATGTGCAATATCGCAAACGTAAAGTATTCTTTGGAGCAACCGGTAAGTTTGCTGATTTGATACCACAAATCGTCAAACATAACACAGAAAAGTATTTTATCCCAATGTCTGACGTGCACAACGATGAAGTAAAAGACTTATTGGACAAACATAAAATACAACATACAGAAGGCGTTATGTACCGTACGGTAAGCAACGACTTTACTCCTGAGGAAAAGTTCGACTATGACATGCTGATATTCTTCAGTCCGGCCGGTATCCAGTCGCTGATGAAGAATTTCCCGAACTTTGAACAGAAGGACATTGCCATTGGTAGTTTTGGACCTACTACAGCCAAAGCTGTAAAAGATGCAGGATTACGTCTCGACTTAGAAGCTCCTACAAGTGTAGCACCTTCTATGCCTGCAGCATTGGACATGTTCATTGGCGAGCATAACAAGTAATTCATTTGAATATCATTGTCCTGAACATAATAAAAAGTCTGCAACTGCGCTGAGAAACGCAATTTAAGTTTATCTTTGTAGACAGTTATTATGTTCAGGACTATTTTTATATAATTCCCATCATGGCAGAAACAGAAAAACAGACTTTACGAAAAGCAGAACGTTTAAACAGCCGGATTCTTATTGAACGTTTGTTTTCCGGTGGCGGAAAATCATTCCCTGCCTTTCCGCTACGTATTGTCTATATGCCTGTTGAAAAAGAAAATCTGCCTGTTGTGTCTATTCTTATCAGCGTACCTAAAAAACGTTTTAAACGGGCAGTCAAACGCAATCGTGTGAAACGTCAGATAAGGGAAGCCTACCGCAAACATCGGCAAATTCTGACCGACTCTCTGACTGCTTCCGGCAAAAAGGCTATCATAGCCTTTATTTGGTTGGATAATGAGCTTCATTCTTCCAATGAAGTAGAAGCAAAAGTAAAGAAACTTCTGACGCTTACTACAGAGCATTTCTCATGAGAAAACTGATTACGTATCTGCTTTTGCTTCCCATTTACTTCTACCGGAACTGTATTTCTCCTTTCACGCCTCCTTCATGCCGGTTCATCCCAACATGCTCACAGTATGCCGTTGAAGCACTCAAGAAACACGGACCGATAAAAGGATTATATCTCACCATACGCCGTCTTTTACGCTGCCATCCATGGGGAGGCTCAGGATATGACCCTGTACCGTAATAATCACCAGACTATGCTGCTCGATATCCATACCCACCGGTTGCCTTCTTCTGCATCATCAGTTATTCTCAGCTGTTCCATGTGGAACACACCAATACCCAATGAAACTGTATTCCTATCGGCAAGTATTCATCCGTGGTATGTATCTGAAGCGGATTATAAAGACCAATTGGAATGGGTTCGTACAATGGCTGCAACTGATACAAGAACTATTGCCATCGGCGAAGCCGGATTGGATAAATTGTGTCAAACTCCCTTTGAACTTCAGTTAAATGTATTCCGCGAAATCATTCCCATAGCCGAACAATATCGGCTTCCGCTCATTCTACATGCTGTTAAAACCACAAACGAACTAATCGCATTAAAAAAAGAATACTGCCCACATAGTGCATGGATTATCCATGGTTTCAGAGGGAAAAGAGAACTGGCACAGACTCTTGTCCGACAAGGATTTTATCTTTCTTTTGGAAGTAAGTATAATCACGAAGCCTTACAAAGTATCCCCAATGACCGAATTCTGATCGAAACAGATGAAGATGAACAGTCCGTACACAGTCTTTATCAGGAAGCCGCATCTTTACTCCACACTACTGAAGAAGAGCTCAAAGATAGGGTTCAGACAACGATTAACCAGCTCTTTTTTAGCCGATAAAAGTTGGTTATTCAGAGAAAGAGTCGTACTTTTGCCCCTTACTAGAATCTAACAAATATTTAAACCAAAGAATATCATTCGATGAATTTTGTAGAAGAATTAAGATGGCGCGGAATGGTACATACCATGATGCCCGGTACAGAAGAGTTACTGGAAAAAGAAATGGTCACAGCTTACGTAGGTATTGACCCTACAGCCGATTCATTGCACATCGGCCACTTGGTAAGCGTAATGATTCTGAAGCATTTCCAGCGTTGCGGACACAAACCGCTGGCTCTGGTAGGCGGTGCAACAGGTATGATTGGAGACCCTTCAGGAAAATCACAGGAACGTAACCTGTTGAACGAAGAAACACTGCGCCACAACCAGGAGTGTATCAAGAAACAGTTGAGCAAATTTCTCGACTTCGAGTCGGATGCTCCTAACCGTGCAGAATTGGTCAACAACTACGACTGGATGAAAGATTTCACCTTCCTCGATTTTGCCCGTACTGTAGGAAAGCACATCACTGTAAACTACATGATGGCAAAAGACTCTGTTCAGAAACGTCTGAACGGTGAAGCACGCGACGGTCTTTCATTTACCGAATTTACTTATCAGCTTTTACAAGGATACGACTTCCTGCATTTGTACGAAACCAAGAACTGTAAACTTCAGATGGGTGGTTCAGACCAGTGGGGAAATATTACTACCGGTGCCGAACTGATTCGCCGTACCAATGGGGGAGAGGTATTTGCATTGACTTGCCCGTTGATTACAAAGGCAGACGGAACTAAGTTCGGAAAAACTGAGTCGGGAAATGTATGGCTGGATCCACGCTATACTTCTCCATATAAATTCTATCAGTTCTGGCTGAATGTAAGCGACGAAGATGCAGAACGCTATATCAAGATCTTTACTTCTCTTACTAAAGAAGAAATTGATGCACTGATTGCAGAACAGAGAGAAGCACCACACTTGCGTACATTGCAGAAACGTCTGGCAAAAGAAGTTACTATCATGGTACACTCTGAAGAAGACTACAATGCTGCTGTAGAAGCTTCAAACATCTTGTTTGGTAATGCTACTTCAGAAGCATTGAAAAAGCTGGATGAAGACACTCTGCTGTCTGTTTTCGAAGGAGTACCTCAGTTTGAAGTAGCTAAGACTGACATCGAGGCTGGTATCAAGGCTGTAGACTTGTTTGCCGAAAAGACCAACATTTTCCCATCAAAAGGTGAAATGCGTAAAATGGTACAAGGTGGAGGCGTATCACTGAACAAAGAAAAGTTAACTGCTTTCGATCAGATGATTACCACAGCAGATCTGTTGGATGAGAAATATTTGCTTGTTCAGCGTGGTAAGAAAAACTACTACTTGATTATTGCTAAATAAACAGAAACCTGTTTATATCTTATAAATCCCCCTTTGCAAGTCAAACATTTGCAGAGGGGTATTTTTATTTCATACACTATCCAATTAATAAAAAGAATGATGCCACTGCAAAAACACAACGATACGATTCGTATAGATGTATTTCTACAGCGGCATAACCACTCTATTCTTCATTAACCTTTATCTCACAAAAGAAAAATATCTATTTATATTCTTTCGTAGCTTTTACCTTATACTTTCTTAATTCGGAACGATACCAGCGCCAAATAAAGCAAACAAAGCAATAATACCGCCATTCCAGCTGTCAGACTAAATCCATCTGAAACGACTCCCATCAACAATGGAACCAGTGCTCCACCAGATACGCCCATGATCATTAAAGCAGAAATTTCACTATCGTATTCTGGCTTGTGTTGCAAGGCACAAGAAAACAGAATAGAAAATACATTAGCACAAAGCAAACCTACCAGTACAATCATTGTACAAAGCAACCATAAAGACTGAAATGATAGCAATCCAATAAATACCGGAATACTAAGCAGCATGCTAAGCTTAAGGAAAGTACCGGAAGAAATTCTTACCAAAAGGAAAGTTCCGACAAATGTACCGATAGTACGGGCAGAAAAGTAAAGACTAGTACCCAATCCAGCCTCATCCAAAGACAAGCCAACACGTTCCATCAACAGTTTAGGAATCGTAGTATTCAAACCCACATCAATTCCAACTACAAACAGAATACCTAGAAACAACATCAGAATATAACGGTCTTTAAACAAACCAATAGCCGATGAAAAACTGGTTACATGCACTTCCTTGGAAGTATTCTCGCGTACACATCCCAACAACCAAAGCATTGAAATCAATGTAACAATAGCATATACGGGAAATATCAGTTTCCAATCTCCCCATAAAGAAGCTGCTCCTCCGGCGATAAGCGGACCAAGGAAAGAAGAAACTGCTTTCAAAAATTGTCCCAATGTAAGCACACTGGCCAATGCATTCCCCGAAATCAGTCCAGCCACCATAGGGTTTAAGGTAACCTGCAGAATTGTATTGCCAATGCCCAACAAGGCAAAGGCAAACAAAACTACAGGAAAACTGTAACTACACATCGGCAAAATCATTGCTACAATGGTTATCAGCATAGCTGTAGCCACTGTATTTTTCTTGCCAATCTTACTCATCATCACTCCGGCTGGGATAGAGAAGACAGCAAACCAGAAGAATACCATCATCGGCAACAAATTGGTTAGTGTTTCCGACAGAACAAAGTCCTTCTTCACATAGTTTGCTGCAATCCCTACCACATCCACAAATCCCATCACAAAAAAGCCAAATAAGATGGGAAATAACGTATTCTTAGATACGCATATAGGCGTTTTCATAGTAATGTCATTATTTAATATTGATCTTTAGGCTGACTGCCCATTTCTATCTGTAAATATCCTCCTTCTGTCAGTGCAGAGAACGGTATACGCGTTTCATGCAACGCTTCTCCATTCAATGTATATTGCTGTACATAAGGATTTTCTGCTGTATTGTTCTTTACTTCAATGACAAATTCCTTGCCTTTGTAGTATTGATTATTTAATTGAATGGTAATCTTATCGAACAAAGGAGCTCCCAAACCAACAGAGGGTTCAGAATCTGTCAATCCTTTTACATCAAAGAGTCCCATTGAAGAGGTCACGTACCAAGCTCCCAACTGACCTTGATCCTCATCCTGACCATATCCATAGCCGTGAATACCTTCTGTTCCATAGAACTCGTTCAAGATAGCACGAACCCATTTCTGAGTGAGCGACGGACGACCTGCTTCATTGAACAACCATGAAATATGCAGACAAGGCTGGTTACCCTGATTATAAAGCGTCTGAAGTCCGGCAAAGGCTCCTACCTCAGTACCACCACTAAATATCTTCTTCTGCGACTGAGTAAAGATACTGTCCAAACGAGCAGTAAACACATCAGCTCCCACTTTTTCGACCAAAGACTTTGTATCATGAGGTACATAGAAAGTATACTGCCATGCATTTCCTTCTTGGAATCCTCTCCAAACCTGCATCGGATCGAAAGGTTCTATAAACTGACCATCAGCCTTCTTCGGGCGGATAAAGTTTGTAGAAGCATCATAAAGTCTTTCCCACCCCTTAGACAAACGCATCAATTCATTATAATTCTTCTCATCTCCATTTTCTTTTGCCCATTGAGCTACTGCCCAAGCACTGTACGAATACTCCAATGTATGAGAAGCAGAGAACATAAACGCCTCATCGGGGCCATTTCCTTCATCCATATGAGGAACATAGCCATATTTTACAAACATCTCTGTATCGACTTTTCCAGCTCCTAAAGGACGGTTCTTTCCATCCAGTTCGTTTTTCAAGCAAGCTTCATAAGCCAGTTTTGTATCAAAATCACGTATACCGCATTGATAAGCTCCCGCAATTACCGTACTCAACAGATTAGTACCTACTCCTGATACATAACGGTTATTGGCTAAGCCATCGGCCAGCCATCCTGCATCTTTATAAGCCAGCAAATGACTGCTGATATAATCGGAAAGGTATTCCGGATAAGCCAATGCCCAAATCTGAGCCAAATTCCACTGGCCTCCCCAAATAGCATCGGTATTATACACATTGTGTACAGGCTTGTCTCCTTCCATTGGAAGCTGACCAATAGAGCCATTGTGATGCGGATAAGCACCATTCACATCGTTCACCAGTCCTCTTCCCAGCAACGCATGGTACAGACCGGTATAGAACTTAATTTTATTGTTCTTATCGGCTGTTTCCACACGTACTCGTCCTAAGTAGTTTTCCCATGTTTGGTGTGACTGTTCTTTTACTTCGTCGAACGACAGATTTTCAGCTTCTTCCTGTAAGTTGATTCGTGCATTTTCTACAGAAGTATACGACAAACCCACTTTTGCAGTCACTTGTACAGAATCTTTTACCTGATAAGTGAGATAAACACCAGCGCCTACACCTTTTGTTTCACGTACTCCCTGTTTTACATTATCACCATTGAATACACCAAAACCATCAGGCTGTTTGTCTACTACAGCAGAAAAATACAATGGCACTTGTGCTCCCGGCTGATATTTCTTTACATATTCGGGTTCAGTTATTACCCATCCCTCTATCCTGCCGTCTTCGGTATAAACGACAGAAGCATCTACTGCTGCTCCACTCTCTCCCTGACGGTTACCTATATCAAACAAAATATGATTTTCTCCACCTTTCGAGAAAGAAAAACGTTGAAAAGCGACACGAGGAGTTGCAGTAACCTCTGCCTTAATCTGATAATCTTTCAGTAGTACAGAATAATATCCAGGCTGTACAACTTCTGTATTACGGTCGAATGCCGAACGATATCCCTTCTTTACACTATCGGTAGGTAGTCCCGGTATTGTTTTCAACTCACCTTGAGTAGGCATCAAAACGATTCCTCCTACTTGGAATTCATGCAAACATGGGAAACCTTCAATAGAAGTATCACGATAATCGTATCCCGTCGCTTCCCATCCGGAAGCATTTCCTAAAGAGCCATTGGTAGAAGGTCCCGGTTTAGCCATACCAAAAGGCATTGCACCTGGTGCAAAATGAAACCAACGGCAATGAGCCGTACCGATACGCGGCTCTACATATTGCAATAATTCTTCCTGAGAAGCTACCTGCTCTTTACTTGTACTACAAGCTACGCCACCCACAGCAAGTAATGCGACCGACAATGTCTGTATATATTTCTTCATATTCTATTTATTTTTATCCAACTCATTCAATGCATACCAATATGCTCCTAAAGCAATAGCACGATTTGCGCCCACATGAGACAAAAGTACACCAATCTTCTTATCGAAGCAGCAACGTATTTTCTTATCTGTACCCGGTATATCAAGTTCATAAGAATCGCTTTGAAGAAAAGCTTCCAATTCATTCGGATTCTCCAGACAATACGGAATTGATGAAAGTCTATTAAACTCTGTACCGTCTTTCATACTGATTTTTCCTTTCAATTCGTCCATCAGTGCCGGCAGAATATACTTCGCTGCACCAGCCAGTCCTCCCCCTATCACGACCAGCCCGTCTATCAGTGACAAAGCTGTTGCAATGGCATCACCAGCCATGGTTCCCAACTCAGAGAAAGCTGCTATAGCTGCTTTTCTGTTACCAGGACATACCCCTTCGGCGATATCAAATACATCTTTAGGGGTCAATTCAGAAGTATTACCAGATAGTTCATTATATACTCTGGGAACAGCCCGTTTGCTTACACTTTCCTCTACGATGTACGAAGGATACTTCTTATTACGCAAGCACCAGATGTGTCCACCAGTCTGATTGTCTCCAAACAATAATTCCTGGTTAATAACAATTCCACATCCGAATCCGGTACCAAACGTAATACCGATAAGATTATGATAGCGTTTCGAGTTACCTGCCTTTTCCAGCAATGCGTTCACTTCCGGCAATGCTCCAGCCAAAGCCTCTCCATATGCAAAAAGATTACCGTCATTATTAATGAACACAGGAATACCGAAATGCTCCGACAAAAAAGGACCCAAGGGAACTCCCTTTCCACGGAAAGCCGGGAAGTTAGGCAGATTTCCGATAATACCGGCACGATAATCTGCCGGACCGGGAAAGGCAAAACTGATAGCAACAGGAGATTCGGAAAGCAAAGCCTTTACTTCCTCGAAACCTTTCAACAGAGTTTGAAGACATACCTGGATGTCATCTACTTCCGACGGATAAGTAATAGGAGAGACAATCTCATTTCCATCTTGAATGGCAGAGAAAACCAAATTGGTTCCCCCTGCATCCAATGTCATTACAATTCGTTTTTCCGTCTTCATAATCTTATGCATTAAAGCGTACAAATGCCTTGATGGTACCACATTCCTTACCTTCTGAAGTACCGTAAGGGCGGATAGTATATTCACCTACCGAAGCCGGTATAATAAATGTTTCAGCATAATGTACTACAAATGGTTCAAATGCATTTGTCGGACTTTCTACAATCAGTTCTTCGCCTTCGATTACGTTCAATACATTCACACCGCCATTTGTATGATGAGCAACTTTACCAGTAAACCAGTGTCTGCGTGTTTCGATAAATTCATTTTCATGCAAACCTGTACGTTCTTCTCTCCAGCCTTCTCCAGAACCCATCGGTTCTACGTGGTTGATAAGATGTTCGCGGGTAAATTCTGTCTGACGTTCCCACTGAATTACTTTTGAACCATGACCAATATTGATAGGACGAGGACGACCATCCAATCCCAAACGGCCCCAGTCCCACAACTTAAATGTAAAGATATTCGGAGTAGAACTGATTTCCAATACCATTGCACCTGCTCCGGAGCAGTGAATAGTACCACCAGGAATCAAATAATGGTCATGTTTCTTAGCCGGCCACTGATTTACATATTTATTTGCATCAAAAGCTTTTCCTGTCTGCTGCGATTCATTCAAAGCATCAATCATTTCATCCGGATTTACACCTGTCTTCAAGCCGAGGAATACAGTAGCACCTTCTTCTGCATCCAACAAATAGTAACTTTCGTCCTGAGTATAATAGATACCGAATGTATCACGAATATATTGTGTAGTAGGATGTACCTGCAAACTCAAGTTGCCTCCCTGCATCGTATCGAGGAAGTCGAAACGGATAGGGAAGTCCTGGCCAAAGCGAGCTTCTACCGGTCCACCCAACAGATTTCTTGTCTGATAGAATACCAAATTGTTTGCAGGCATTTCAAACAATTCACCTTGTACCTGAAGATTCAAGCTGTTTTCCTCAGGAACACAGTCGAAACACCATCCGAAATTTGCTCTCGAACGATCCAAATCGCACACTTCCTTCATCCACTGTCCACCCCAAGGTGCCGGATCGAAAAATGGTACTACACGGAACGGACGATGTGCTGTTTTTTCAAGACCTTTACGCAAAGTTTCTCCTTCAATCATCTTAGGTTGTCCGCTGATAGTTGTATCCAACCAATAGTCGGCTACCGGCAACAAAGTCTTTTTCAAGTTGTCACAAACTATCCAGTCTACAAAATAGCCTCTCTTGTATTGATAAGAAGGAGCTTCTTCACTATTATGTACACCCAAACCGTTAATTTCATGACGACGTGCACGCAATTGGATTTCCCAACGAGGCATATCGGCATACACCAATACATCAGCCGGACATACAGTAGCAGCTCCATGTCCATATACCAATACCAGACCTTTTGCGTCGGCAATCTGTTTTTGTGCAGTTTCTACTTTAGCCTGATCCAAGAAGTCGGCATACGAGAAATGAGCACGGAAACCAAACAAACAGTCGTCTGTAATATTCGGCTGCAACATCGGCTTCAATTCTTCTTCCGATTTAAACAAATCCTTTGTGTGAATAGTCAAAGCCGGTTTCAGCAAAGCAAATCCAGCTTCCAATTCTTCGTGATGAACTCCATGGTAACATTCTACCACACATACACAAGTACCCTGCTGTGCTTTCTGATGGATACAATGCATCAGTTCTTCACAAATATTCTCCCATCCTTTCCACAAATTACCGTTTACTGCGGTAAAAGGATGTTTATCGTAATTACTTGCTCTCATGACAACTATATATTTTAAATTTTAGACAAAAGTACAGCAATTCTTACGGAACATTCCTTACCTTTGTTGTGAATTGATTGTACAATCTTACTATTTTAGATAGTGATGAAAATAAAAGAAGGATTCAGAGGCGAACGTGTACTTTCCCTGCCAGAAGATTTGCTGTCTACTTACAGTAAAGATCCTCTGATAGGAAACTTATATCTTAGAAGGATAGGTTTCTTCCCGCACGTGAAATATCATTATATTCAGAAAAATAACGGATGTGATTATGCCATGCTGATTTACTGTACTGCCGGAGAAGGATGGTATCAGATACATGGAAAGACCTATACAGTAAAACAAAATGAATATATCATTATTCCTCCCGGAAACCCTTATGCATTCGGGGCTAATAATGATAATCCATGGACTATCTATTGGATTCATTTCCGTGGAAAATTATGCGCTAACTTTCTTCCCTCTTTTCCCAATCCTCAGCCCATTCAGCCTGGAAATTCTTCAAGAATGCAAGAACGTTTAGACCTATTCGAAGAGATCTATCAATGTTTCTCCATGGGATATATCAAAGAATACATGGTATATACTTCCCTCAGTCTATACCGTTTCTTAGGCTCTTTCATTTATCTGGAACCTTATCGGTATATCAATGTGGCAGCAGGCAACAAAGACAGTTCACTGGCTTCCAAAGCTATTCATTATATGCGGGAAAATATACACCACAACATGACTCTCAAACAGTTGGCCAGTAACTTCAAATACTCTCCCTCACACTTTTCTGCATTGTTTCAGAAAGAAACGGGAGTATCACCAATCAATTACTTCATCTGCCTGAAGATACAGAAAGCCTGCCAATACATTGAACTGACCGATATGAAAATAAACGAAGTGGCTATTCAACTAGGATTTGAAGAAACCGCCTATTTCTCACGAGTATTTACCAAAGTAATGGGAATATCTCCTTCGGAATACCGCAAGAAAGAAACAAACCGGAAATAAAGCAATTATCAAATATAAAAAAGAATCCCGGAGTACTCTTTAAGAGACTCCGGGATTTTTCTCTTTGATAAAGAGAAT
>NZ_JBBKBS010000030.1:0-36746 GCF_037890285.1 Phocaeicola sp. HCN-40430 | reverse complement strand
TCTTAAGTCATGCAACATCAATACATTTACTTTGCACTTAAAAATAGATTTGATTCGATGCCTATTTATTCTATTACAACTTCATCAATAAAGATCCAGGACTCACCCTGTACACGGTGCCAGGATGGTAAAGTCTGAGGATGTACCGCCTTGATACGTACATAGCGGGCGTCTTTTTTCAACTTTTCAAAAGTGAAAGGAATACGGATATAATCGTATTCTCCGGCTCCCTGACGTGCCTCTCCATAACGTATCTTCTTCACGGAACGGAAGTGTTCTCCATCTTCAGAAACCAGTACTTCCACTTCCTTTGGAGGCATTACCCATGCGGTAAGCGACTGCATGAAACCTAAAGAAACACGGTTGATACGCTGCACGCTACCCAAATCTACGACCAAGTCGATATCGTTGCCGATATATCCATGCCACAAAGGAGCCTGTGCATTCAGAGGAGCAAAACGTCCGTCGGTCATTGCTCCGTCTCCTCCGGCTGTATACTTCGGACTATAAGGCTTCAGATAAGTCACCTTGGCATCCAGAGCCTTGTGCGCAGCAATAGTCTGCGATTCTTCTGCATAAGCCTTTCCGTCCTTGTCGTATACACGTGCACGGATTGTTTTCACGCTACGCACTTCGAAAGGCGACTGGTAAAGAGAAGAACGCTTGGACGGTTCGCTGCCATCGGTCGTATAACGTATCTCTCCCCCTTCCAGATAACAGTCCATCGATACCATGAAGCCTTTTCCGTCAGCAGTACGCTGCGGCAGAATAGAAAGTTCCGGAGTAATCTGCACCAAATCGAACCAGGCAGTACCCTCTCCTCTCAATGTTATGGATCCGGCAGCTCCGCCATGATGTGTACGCTTGTATTCCCGAGGAGGACATACCAGTTGGAAACGAGTCCATGCAGTATCGGTCAGTTCAAACTCCTTCTCACCCAGTGAACCCAATGCCAGTTTAAAGGTCAGTTTTGTTCCTTTTGCACGATGCAAATCCAAAGTACGCTGGTCTGTACGTGCCCAGACCGAAAGAATATAAGTACGGTCCGATTCATTGTCTATAGGGAACAAGCCACGCGCTGCACCTGCATCGGGGAAAGGATTGTGCAGACGGAGTGAAGTTTCTCCGTCGAAAGCCACACGCGTATCGGGCATCAGTGTAGCGCCCTTACCGCCAGCTCCTCCACTACCACCGGTCATCTGACCAGCCTCCACAGAGAGTTCAAAGCTCGGGTTGACAGAAAGATTTCCTGCTACAACAGCCGAAGCCTCTTTTACAGGTTTGATTTTATATACTCCTGTAGCAAACGGTGCCAGTATATCGCTAAATTGTCCATTCTTTACAGCTACTTCACGATCCTCGAATATCACTTGAGCCGGAGTTCCGTCTGCAACCTGTTCTTTCAAGGATACAGTAATTTCTCGAGGTTTGTTCTGCATATTCTGTACCACAGCCAGCAAACGACCTTCGCGATGGAACACACGTGCCAGCAACCCTTCTCCTACCTGTACTTTGTACGAATGGGCATCACACAGATAAGGAGCAATCTGCTGCAATTCTACAGCCACTTCCTTGAATCCGTTCCACAACAGTGGAGAACCGGAGTCGGGCATACGGTGGAAACCCTGTACACCACGGGCACCTTCCAGCACACTGCCATACACCATGGCACGCACTTCACGGGCAGAAGGTTCGCGTGTCCAGATTTCTCCCCCGCCAAACACCTGCGGTACAAGCCATACAGCCTTTTCATAACGCATCTGTTCGTAAATTTCACGAATCATATCAGAAGCCGATGATGCCGGTCCGTTAGGTATCGGATAAGGGTCGGCCATGATGATATCATAAGTATCGGCATAGCGGCGTGCCGGCAACGAGCTGATGATAACCACAGACACCGGATGATAAGGGTCGAGTTCATGAATCAGGTCGTAAGAACGCTTCAGTACCTCCGGACTTACTCCCTGTCCGTCCGGTTCGTCGGCAATATAATACGACAGCAAAGCCGGATGATCTTTCACTCTCAGAATCTCTTCGCGCAAGGCAGCAAGCTTTTCTTCCGGAGTAGCCTTGATATTCAGTCCCACCCCCTGGCTTCCAGCCAGACTGCACACATTATAGTTCACCTTTATACCCAGCTGGGCGCAAAGGTCCAGATACGCCATACGGTCGGCACGGTTGTCTTCCGTAATGTTATGATAAGGCGAATACAGGTTGATGCCCTGAGTCACTTCACTGCGCAGAAAGTCAAAGTTTCTTCCTTTCAGGCTGGAATAAAACCCTACCGGCATCCACTGCCAGCCTTCTACACGCAAAGTTCCTGTCAGGCGGTCTATCTTCACTTCATTGGCCTTAGCCGGCAAACACAATACCTCTACCGGATATTGCTCAGTTTCAGTTTCCGATTTCAGTTCAACTGCACAAGTATTGTTTCCCTTTTTCAAAGAAGACATCGGAATAGAAAGCACATTCACTCCTTTATGCAAGGCAATCTTATTTCCTTCCCACTCTGCTACTGTATAAGGCACATTTTCTTCTTCAGGAAGACAAACCAGAATCTCCGCTTTTGCTTCATTGGTATAATAACTCATGCGGGAAATGACTTTCACTTCTCCGGCATACACTACCGAACCAAAAGCAGATAGTATGGACATACAAGCCCATACTATCAATAATTTATATATATTCATAATACCTATTTGCATTATAAAGTTACTTTATATTTTTCAATGCCTTCAACCAGCCTTCAGCATGTTCCTGCTGACCCAATGAAGAGAAGTGAACTCCATCGGCACGTTGGTAAGCCTTATCCAACTTATCTGTATCAGGACCTAAGTAAATATCCTTGTATTTCTTAGCCAACTGCATCTGTGCTTCACGAATTTCCCGGCTGCATCCTTTGTCTTCTTCCAGACAGTTAGGGTGATAGCTTGCTACAGCCACTACGATAGGAGCGTTGATGCCACGAGAGCGGAAAGCTCCACGGATATTTTCGAACATACGGATATAATCTTCTGTAGAAGTATTGGCGATATTGTCGCTTTCTCCCTGATGCCACAAGATGTAGTCGGGTTCGATACCCTGTTTCTTCATCTGTTCGATAGTCTCAATCAGTTTACCGTTCAGGAAGCCACCTTCTGCCCAGGCAGAGATTTCCACACCACCTACACCGATAGGAATCAGTGTTACAGAGGAAGCCATCTTCGCATCAATCATCTTATCGGCCAGGATATTCCATACACTACCGCCTTCGCCGGTAGCACCAATCAGCGGATCCTGTGACGGATAAGTCATTCCTTCGAAATAGTTCAACACCTTATTATGCGGTTTGTACAAGCCTTGTCCGTGATTTGCTGAGTTCGACTGACCGAAAGTAAACAGAATCTTGTTCCCTTCTTCTTTTACCATTGGCACTGCCCGATAATTCTTAGCCCAGTCGCGCATCATTTCGATGGCCTTTACCAATACACCGGCTTCGCCACGGAAAGTACCCGAACCCTTAGGCTCGCCCGACTGTGTATACCATTCGTTGAATCCTTTGTTTGCTACCACGCGGTTCAGCATCGGCACCAGTTCTGTATAAGCTTCTTTGATAAATCCGTTTTCAATCAGTCCCCAAATCATACGGGCACCAAACCAAGTCCAGTCACCACCATTCTGATAACCGTACGGATACATACCCACACCCTGGAACGCACCTGCCGGATAAGTAGGATACATGGTCAAGCCGATAGTCTGTGCACCGGCAGCCTTTACATTTTCCAGCATCTTACGGTTTGCATCTGCAATTTCTTCTTTCGAATGAAGACCTGCCAGAATAGCTACCGCTGTACCTCCATGATAATAAATCTGATTTTCATCGAACGAAGCAGGGAAAGGCGATCCATTCAAGTAAATATGAGGAATGTATTTTCCTTTTTCTTCATCCCACAAGTGTTTGCGGATATTCTTAGCCAAACCATCCTTGATAGCTGCATATTTGTCTTTCTTAGCCTGATCGTCGGTCAGTTCCATCAGGTTATTCAATGCGATAATCAGCATGGCATTGTCGTAAATATCGATAGAGAAATGAGTATTCTCATCAATCTCTACTCCCCATGCATGTTCCGGCTGTACATCCCCCCAGTCGGCTGTTGTAGCACCGATAATCAGTCCATACTGCTTGTTGAATTTCTCGGTCATCAGGAAGTTCAACGCATCTTCCAGACGCTGTTCTACAGTCTTTCCGTTGATAACCGACTTCAGATAAGCCTTATTACCACTCTTCTTTACATACTGATACACAGCCTGAATAAGCGATGTTTCGTGGTCTGTTTCTACAGTATTTTTATGAGCAGCATACTGAGGACAAGAATCTGCCAGTCTGTATTTATAGCCGCCCACATTATCCAAGTCGGCCTTCTTTATATCAATATATCCGTCTACGATATCACCGGTTTTTCCCTGGAAATGGAAAAATGTATTCAAGGCATGTGTCACTACAGAATCGGGAGATACATCCATAGTCACCTGAATAAAAGTATTGAAGTCTCTGATCCACACTTCCCCATATCCGTCTCCGGCATTCAGCCCGGAAGCAACAATCTGATGAGCCATTCGGTTCACCTCATCAATGGTCCGATTTTCAAGAATCTGCTTCTGCACGATTCTCAAATCATCTACTTCATTAGCCCATGCTGACGCAGTCAGGCAACCCAAGGTAGCTGTCAAAAAAAACTTTCCGATTTTATTCATATTGATTACTTATTGTGTTTATTCATATTTATTTTTCACAGTGATTTGATAGTGCAAAGAAACGACTATTTCATCATAAGCACAGTATAAAATATCTCGTTTTTCTTGTACTATCTTGTTATTGCTTCATCTTTTACTCTTTTCTTCACTCTACACAGCTATTTTCCCTTGTCTGTGGCGGAATACCGGCCCAAAAACCCGGCTTAATGTATAAAAACATCAAAAACGAAAACCAACCGAGTCTTCTGTAAAACAGCCTATAAAAAAAACATGTAAATTTGCATCCGTTTTTTTAAGGTATAAAGGTATATGGATAATAGCGTAAGCGAAAAGCGCTCCCGAAGCAACGAGATAGACATGCTCAACGGACCGCTGTTTAAGAAAATATTACTATTTGCCCTGCCTATGGCAGCCAGCAGCCTGTTGCAGGAACTGTTCAACTCGGTAGACGTGGCCGTGGTAGGTCATTTTGTAGGAAGCAATGCACTGGCGGCGGTGGGAAGCAATGCTCCGGTCATCGGACTGCTCATCAATCTGTTTGTAGGAATTTCGATGGGAGCCTGTGCCATCATCTCCAACCACATCGGACAGAAAGACGAGAAAAGTATACACAATGCCATCAATACAGTGGCTCTTGTAGCTGTGCTCAGCGGATTTTTCCTGCTGATACTGGGAGTGAGTGTAGCAAGACCGATTCTGAGCTGGATGGGAACTCCTCCCGATGTGCTCGACGATGCGGTGATGTATCTGCGTATTTATTTCCTCGGAATGCCGTTTATCATGGTATTCAACTTTGGTGCCGCCATTCTGCGCAGTATGGGCGATACCCGGCGTCCGCTCTACATTCTGGTTATGGCGGGAATAGTCAATACGTTGCTCAACCTGCTTTTCGTCATCGGTTTCGGAATGGGGGTAGCCGGAGTGGCAATTGCTACCGGAGTGGCCAACATGGTCAGTGCAAGCCTCATCATCCGTCTGCTCCGAAAAGAGAAAGAACCCTACCGCCTGCATTTCGACAAGATGAAAATCAACTGGACGGAGCTGAACCGCATGCTGCGGATTGGAGTACCAGCCGGACTGCAAGGTATGATATTCTCCATCTCGAATGTAGTAGTACAGTCGTCTATCAATACCTACGGTGCCGATGCCATTGCCGGCTCTTCTGCAGCCCTCAACTTCGAGTATTACTGCTATTTCATCATACAGGGATTCAACGGAGCGGCCATCAGCTTTATTGCACAAAACTACGGCGCCGGAAAAATGGACCGCGTACGCCGTATCTTCTGGACTTGTATGGCCTCCAGTGTAGCTTTCTGCGCTGCCTTCAACTGGCTTTTTGCCTGGCAGGATGAATTCTTCCTGAGTTTCTTCTCCAACGTGCCCGAAGTACAGCATTACGGCAGCATCCGCATGCACCTGGTACTGGCTCTTCAGTTCCTTGCCAGCAGTTACGAAATAGCCGGTTCTTCGATGCGTGGAATGGGCAAATCGCTCACTCCTGCCCTGCTCACGGTTTTCGGTACCTGTATGCTCCGTATGGTTTGGGTATATGCAGTTTGCCCGGTATGGAGAGGATATGATGTATTGATGACGGTTTACCCCGTATCGTGGATACTGACCGGTACGCTGGTGCTCACCGCCTACTGGATGACTATCTGTAAGCAGGGAAAGCTTACAAGAGTGTAAGTCCTGCAAGTACTGCCCTGTCCGATGAAACAGGAGCGAGGGCAGCATGATAGGTTATGATAGGTTATGAAAGATTGTTTTTAGGGCAATCCTTCATCATTATCCCCTGATAATCAATATAGTTTTTGCATTATGAAAGATATGAAGGATATTTTTACTATGTTGCAGCAATGACAACAAAATAGCCACCTTTAAAGGTGGGGTTTTTAGTGTACATTTTGAAACATTATACAAAACACGCTTCATATCTTTCATCTTTCATCGTAAGACACTGATTAATAAAACATTGAAAATTCTTTACTTTAAAAAATCTCTTTTCCATATTGCATCTGTACCCGTCTGTTTCGGAGCAAAACTGCTGATTTTTGCACCCAATTTACGCGACTTGAATCGTAAGCTTACGTGACTAATACCATTCGCTTACGATACAAGTATCGTGAGCTCACGATTCAAGTCGCGTAATCGCATGCTTAAAGAAAGGCTCATCAGTCTTTATTTATAAGGTGCAGTACAACTAAATCAAGTTGATGCAAACTATATTCTCAGTAAACTGCAACAATAAAAAAAAAATAACATTACCCTGGATACAAACCTACAAGTTTATGCATTTAGCATACCAATAATGCGATGTAACCATGTAAAGGAAAATCCGATATATAACATATATTCACATAAAAAAACACAAAACATCGCTATCAACCGCACAAATTACCCCCCCCCAAACAGCTATGCGTCAGCATTTTACATAACATATTATTTAAAAAAATACACATATCATATTTTAACACATAATAACAACAATCAACACTAATAAAAAACTCATAAAAGTTTTATAGACTATTTCAATGCATATATTTGTAATATAAGTCTATAAAAAAAACATGCTATGAAATATTTTAACATAAAAAGGCTAACTCCTTTTATTTGTGGGGTAACAAGTGTACTTTTATTAGGAAGTTGCAGTAAAGATGGCGAAGTACGGAAGTTTTCTTCCTCCGATCTTGTACTGAGTGGTAGTTATAAATCTGCTTCATCCCGCAATCATTGGCAGGAAGACAACAGTGTGAGCAGCGGACTGAAATTCTTTTGGGACAACTCCAAAGAGGGTGAAGAGAACCTGTCCATCACGATAGGCAATAGTTCAAAATTTTATGATTTTGAGGATTACAAAAACTATAATATGGCAAAGGTTGAAACCACAAGTAATCCTCTGGTAAGCCAGATTACACTAACAGAGCAAATCGACTCGGAGTCTTGTTCTATTGAGGAAGGAGATGAAATATATAGTGTGGTACCTGTTGTAAAAGACGAGAGCATCATAGCAAGTCATAACAGACTGCTGGCTACTCTGTTCATCCCCAATGAGATTTCTTCTACAGTTTTGAATTCTACTGAGCACCTTAGTCCATATATGTACATGCTGGGAGAAGGTACAATCAATGCCGAAAAAGACTTCCTCACCTCGAAGATATATTATCAGATGCTGCCGGCTATTCTGCGATTTAAGATTATCAATTCGAGTACAGCGCAAACATTCACCCCCAAAGCTATCTACATAATGGGAGATATATGTACGCTTGCTACAATCAATATCCAAAAACTGAGTTCTCCAGTAAGGACAGAAAAAAATACAATATACAGTATTGGTGATAAAATAGGTATAAAGCTGAACGGTGTAAATATAGATGCCGGCAAAAGTGGAAATACGTATGCTGTTGCCTTTCCTACCGATTTTACCGGAAAGAAATTACTGTTCAAACTGATTGGGGAATATAACGGAACACAAGTGGAACGTATAGCCTATCTTTCTGGCGATATAATACCGGAGAGTCAACTTAAATCGAACTACTGCTATACATTCAATCTTGAAATAAACGAAAATGATTTTAAAATTGGAACGGTGAGTTGCGGCTCCTGGAATGGAGATGAGGAAGATCTGCCCTCCACCCCTAAGCAATAATGGAGATTTTTATATTACAGAAAATAAGGTATTGAAATAAAAATTTTGGGAAATATGAAGTTTATCAAAGAATTTACATATATACTTGTATGTATGATGTGCAGCCTGTCGGCATGTACATCCGAGAATTTTGATAATATGCAAGAATCCGGAAGCAACTTGAAGAT
The DNA here is from genome assembly GCF_037890285.1 of Phocaeicola sp. HCN-40430. Classification (NCBI taxonomy): domain Bacteria; kingdom Pseudomonadati; phylum Bacteroidota; class Bacteroidia; order Bacteroidales; family Bacteroidaceae; genus Phocaeicola; species Phocaeicola sp. HCN-40430. The sequence goes on along the minus strand of NZ_JBBKBS010000030.1, from coordinate 28,199 downwards.
TTCTGTATCGGATGGCGGGTATGTCAGTGCCGAGCCACTTCAAGGTCGTACAGCCACCGACGGATACAACACAACATTTACCGATGGAGATGTAATAGGTATTTTTACGGTTGTGAATGGAGTAGTTACCCAGGAGAATATGGGTATGATGTACAATTCGGACACGAAGAACTGGTTCGGACTGCTGAAAAAGGAAACAAATCCTGATGCCAAATATTTCGCATACTATCCATGGCGTAAAGACCTTAAAGGTGAGGTAAATCCGAATGCCAGCACTGCTGAAGATTTTTTCAAAGAGGTGGTGGATGCTTGGGAACTTCCTAAAGACCAGAGAACCTACAAAAAATATACATCTATCGACCTCATGATTGCCCAAGGAAATATTACAGAAGAAAGCGGACTGAACTTTACCATGCAGCACTGTATGGGGCTGGTGATAATACAGCTTCCCATGACAAAGTATGAGTTCCAAAACACAGACCCGCAACTGGCCGATTATCTGGTTCCTCCTCCGGGCATCGCGTTTGATAATTTTGATCCATGTATGATGTTTGGTGGAACTTACCGCTATCTGATTAAACCCAACGTAAATACTCCATTTTCGGGAAGCTATATAAAAGAAAGACAAGAACACACTTTTTCAGCAGAGCCCAATCTTTCTTCCGGGAGATATAAAAAATATAATGTAGATGGAGGTAGTATTACAACAATAGAACACACCCTGCAAGTAGGAGATTATTATATGAAAGACGGCAGCCTCGTATCCAAGAATACAACTCTTACAGCAGAACAGAAAGACCAGTGTCTGGGCATTGTGTTCTGGACAGGAAATCCTACAGAGACGGATCTTACTCTGAAATCCTATTTCCCTAACTGTAGACACGGTTTGATATGCTCTGTACGCGATGGAGAGAATGTGTCCTGGCAGTATAATAATAACCTACATGTACAGACAGTACAAGATTGGGTTGCAGCAAACTCAACAGAGTTTATGAACATAGCTACCGGAGGAAAAGCAGAAGACAATCTGAACAGAATACAGGGGTATAACAATACCAAGGCGATGGAGTTTTTTAACAGTTCTGAGGAAAATAGCAGGTATAAATTAGAAATAGCATTATATCTGCAAAGTTTTAGAGAGGCTTATCCAACTCCAAGCTTTACCAGCGGATGGTACATTCCTTCTGCCAAAGAACTGTTTATTATGTTCAACGATGCTGAAACTGAAGACATATTCCATTGTATTTTTCCAAGCGGTGAGAATTATGAACTCCTGAGCAAGCAGTTCACCCAACTGGGTGAGTATGCCGACCATTTTAACTCTAAACAAGAGAATGCTATGAAAAACATGTATCATTCAAGTTCGGAAAACAATGTATACAGAGTGTGGTGTGTAGATTCTGAAAGGTATGGTACAAGTGATAGCTATTTTTATATAACAGTTCCAACGAAGCATGACAAGGCATATAAATATCACACCCGTTTTGTTCTGGCATTTTAAGGTCTTGTCCGTAACACTTCTGTGTATGGCTCTGTGTACCTGGAAAGCAGCAGCCCAACAGACCGGAGTGCGTACCAATGCCCTCTACTGGCTTACGTCAACCCCAAATCTGGGGGTTGACATACGCATAGGTCATCGTTCTACGATAGCACTACAGGGGGGATACAATCCTTTTCTTTTTCCGTCGTATAAAAAAGGCTCAAAGGATGTAAACCCTAAACTGCTTCACTGGTTTGTGCTGCCGGAATACAGGTATTGGTTCTGCCGCACGTATGAGAGGTGGTTTCTCAGTGCATACGGCATCTATGGAAAGTATAATATAGAAGGGGTTCCTTTCCTTGGGAAAAGAGAAGAGCGCTATCGAGGAATGGCTGCCGGCGGAGGTATCGGTGCCGGCTATCAGTGGCCGCTGGGGAAACATTGTGGGATAGAACTGATGATAGGTATAGGCTACTTGTACCTCAAGTACGATAAGTTTGCAGGAGGAGCCTGCGGAATGCATAAGGAATCGGCAAAACGCCACTGGATAGGTCCCAACAGAATTGCAGTCTCTTTCAGTTACTATATTCGATAAAACATGAATTTAAAAATGAAAATACGGTTCGCTTTGTTTTTGGTATGCTTTCTGCCGCTCCAGAGCCATGGGGTATGCCATCCCATGGAGCGGGATACTGTATGGAAAGCTGTTGCCAGGTGGACAGATACAAGAAATCTGGAGCTGAGTTTTTGTGCCCCGGCTTCAAAAAATATCAAGTCTACAGACCGATACCGCATAGAACCGCTCTATTTTGAAAATGACTCTTTCGTGGTAGAATTTCCATCACTCTTGTATCTTACACGCAGAGGCAAGAAGTTTTTCGAAAGAAGGCAAAGTAGTGAAGCTACGGCAGAACAGTTTGCCGTACACGATATCCTTGTAGCATCCGGAAAAAGAAAAGACTCCGTATATCACTATAAAGATACAATGAAAATAGGAGGAGGGTATGCCGGCAAAGGAGAAATCCGTTTCAGATATTGGATGGCAGACTGCTGCTGTGAGTACCTTGTAGACAGTTCCAGTGTACAGGTGAAAATGCTGCCTTTACCCGTGGAGCAGGCAGTTCATACTCCCGATATGATACAAGGAAAAACAGAACAGCTTGTAGAATATAGAGAAGAATTCAATGTATTTATAAAATTCCCTTGGGACAGATCGGAAATATATTATGAATACATGGGCAATAATGAAAGACTTTACGAATTGCACTCAAAGGCAAAAGATATTCTCTCGGGAAAGTCTCACTATCATATCAGACAGATAACGATAAAAGGGTATGCATCGCCCGAAGGCAACTATGAGCGGAATCTTACCCTGTCGGTATTGCGTGCAGAAGCCTTTGCCGCATATCTTGTACGTACATACGGGATAAAGCCGGAAATTATCCGTACTGTAGGAGCAGCCGAAAACTGGCAAGGACTTTATGATGCTGTAAAAAAAGACAGCATGATACCATACAGAGAAGATGTTATGAAACTGCTTTGCCCGAATGGTTTAGGTGAGATACAACCATGCAAGGAAAAGCTGGAGAAACTCCATAAAGGTAAAGCCTACAAATACCTGTTAAGAAATATCTATCCTCATCTTCGCATAATCAAGATGAGTATCTGTTATGTGGAAAAGAAGGAAGAATGAAAAGGTCTTGCTTATATATATTTTTCATACCAGTAATTGTATTTTGCACGGCATGTAACCTTGAAGACGAGAGAGATATATGCTGCAACAATAATACAATGTACTATCGCTATACAAAGCAGGGGCTGGAGTGTTTCGACGATTACATTTACCGGATGCACTATTATCTGTTCGACGGGGATGGGAGGTTTATGAGACAGATGTTTCCGGAACAAGGAAATATGAAAAGAGTAAGCCTCGAAGGGATGACTCCGGGAGAATATACACTGATAGCTCTGGCTAACCTGGACGATTATGACACACCAGACAGGGATGCAAAGAACGGACTGGAGAACTTTGAATTTGTGATGCAGGACTTCTTTCCGGGAACGAACGAACTGGACAGTGGAGACCCTATTTACTGGGGAACATCCACCTTTGTGATAGAGGAAGGGGCAAGCAATTGTTTTGTGACGGAAATGGCAAATATCCATTGCATCTTGTCGGTAGAATTTGAATGGGAAGGACTTCCTCCCTACTCCAACGGATATTCCTTCCGCCTTGAAGGGGTGAGCGGTGAATACAGCCTTAACCCTGAACATTCTTCGATGCTGGGTATACAGACTTTTCCAAAACACATTGGAGAGCCTAAAAAAGCAAGACGAATGTCTGAACTGGAAGATATGAAACTGAATGTATCGATTTATACCCTCAGGTATAAGGAAGGACGTATTCCGGAGTTGAGGTTATGGCATGAAGACAGACCTGTAACCAAACCGATAGACCTTGAATATGTTTTCGGGCTATGGGGATGGAATCCCGACATAAACCCCGTGCAGGAATATGCCGTAAAGATTATGCTGAAACTGGACGGAAGTATGGAAGTAATCCCTAAAGCAGATGCAGACGTTAACGACTGGAACAACGGGGGAACAATAGGCATGTGATAATTAAGAAATAAAAATAGTTTATTTAAATGTTAAATCTAAAAAAAGTACAATGAGAACAAAAGTGAATTTTTATGTAATCGGAACTGTACTGATGTGTGGTTCATATTTGTTTTCTGCTTGCTCTAAGACAAACCTTTCTGAAGAGGTTGGCAGTGGAACAGAGAAACAGAAGTTTATCAGCCTTACGCTGACTACTCCCGTTTCCGACAAAGTGATAATAAAAGGAAGCAGAGCTGACAGTAACCCTATTCATGAAGAACAGGAATGGACAATCAAGACATTGAATCTGTATATGTTCAAAAAAGGAACCGGTACAGGTGATACAGACTATACTTTATTCAAAACCCAAGAAGGAATCACCACACAAGCCGGTGAGGCACAGCAGGGAAGTAATACAGTTTCTGATACAGGAAACGGTAAATATCATTTTACAACGGCCATTACCGACGACATGATAGGCGGTACCTTCAAGTTTGTACTAGTAGCAAACGACAAGCCTGCTAATGCAACTGTAAACACTACTACTCTTGCTACTTTCAAACAATCCTTGGCTACTGCAACGCTAACTGAAAATAATGAATCTGCCGACAAACTGGTAGGTGGTGCAGGAGCAGAAGCTACAGGATTTCCTATGACCGATATTGCTGTAAATGCAAATGGTGAGAGTGAAGAGATTACCATAGGATATTCTGATGTTTCAATAAAGGCAAGCATGCTCCGTAATGTGGCACGTATAGACTTCTTCAACTATACGCCCAATCTGAAGATAACAGGAGCCAAACTGCTGAATGCTGCCTCTCACTCTTATCTGTTTGGTACAGGGCAGGGAACAGCGAACGAATTTAATCCGTACAAAGGTGGAGATTTAAAGACATACTCATTGAACCCTACTGCAGAATGGAGCGGAAAATTTAAAGAAGGAGTGGAATATGTAGGTCCTGCTGTAGGTACTGAAGACACAGAAGCAAACAGTAGACAGAGAAACACGCTGAAGCATGTGTTTTACCTGTATGAACAGGAAAATACAGATCAATCTCCTGTTCAAGTTCAGATAGACTATACACTTACAGACCTGGCAGGAAGCCCTGATTTGAACAAAACAATTGTAGTAGATTTGAAATCAGCACCAAGCACTTATATAAATCCAACCCGTAACTACCTTTATACAATCAAGTTGGGCGACGGAACAAAGGTTGACAATGAAATTAAGGTCAGCACAGTAATCGTAGACGACTGGATTTCCGGTGGCAATATCGACGAAGAAATCAATCCGGATGAAGACACATCGGTTAATGGAAACTAATTTATAAAGTGTAATATTCTTAGCAGTAATTTATATCGAAATTATGAAAACAAAATATCAATTAGGAAGTCTTATTCTTTCTGCCCTGTTCATGTTAAGCAGTTGCCAGAAGGAAGAAAATATGAATACGTCTTCAAATGCAGAACCACTGAGTGTAAACTTTACCTTGGGAGGCTCGGCAGGAATAGTAGGCAACAGCGGAGCCAGCCGCAACACTCCAATCCACTCGGACGAAGAAAAAGCTGTAAAAACATTGTGGGCCATAGCCTTTGAAGATGCAGACAGAACCGCAAGTGCTATGCAAGAAAACCCGGTGGCCGACACTGATAAATTCTATCGGGCCATTGAAATAGCTCTTCCTGCCGAAACGCAAGGAACCGGAAGTTTGTCTTTCAGTTTCCTGCTTGACAAAGCCGGCTTTTTCCAGATTTGCTTCATTGCCAATCCGGATGAAGCGCTCACCAATTTCTTTAATGGGCTGACTCCGGGAAGCAGCACGGTAGCCGATTTGAAAAATCACATCACCACAGCCAAAGCTTGTGACGATAAGGAGAATGGACTGCTTATGACCAGTGCTTTTTATCCGGTGGAATCAAGTTGGACAACAGCAGCCGAAATAGGCCAGGTAAACCTTACACGTGCAATGGCTCGTATAGACGTAAAAAACGAAATCGAGGGGATGAATATTTACCAGATTGATTTTCTGAATCGTGCATCCAACACAAAGCTCTATCAGGGTAATACCGTCGGACTTGAAGCAGGTATAACTTTGGAAACCAAAACATACAGTGATCTCACAGTAAATGGTAAGGGTTCAGAGTGTAAAGAACAAATATATACATATGAGCAGAAGGCAACTACTACTACAGACTCTGATAAGATTCCTGCCTTGAAAATTTACTACACTACAGATGCAGATCCGGATACACAGCGCTACCATACCATCCAACTGGTATACAGTAATGAAGGCAGAGAACCGGTAGCTGTAGGTCTGAAACGCAACTACCTGTATACCGTAACGCTGACTCGTAAAGCTTCAAATATCACAGCCAACCTGGAGGTGCTCGACTGGAATAAAGGAGCAGAAGTTGGGGTACAACCTGACGAAATAGGTGGAGGAACAACGCTGGATAAAGGAAATGGAATAGCCAAAAACCCTGGCAACGGAGGTACGATAGACGTATTCGAGTAATTACTCCCCAACCGTATGAATTAAGTATTTACATACTGCCCGACCATTGAATATTCAGTAGTCGGGCAGTTTTTTAAATTTCAATTAGTTTGACTGGACACACTTCAGAAGCTACGATACTTCTTCTGTAAACAGGAATATACCCGACAATAAAACGGTATAGAACGAAAAAAGCTCTCCTTATCTTGGAGAGCTTTTCCCGTTCTATGTACTAATCTTATTTCAATTACAGCGGCATGTTACCATGTTTCTTAGGAGGATTGCTCTGGCTCTTGTTCTGAGTCATTTCCAATGCCTGAATCAACTTGTAACGTGTATCCTTCGGCAGGATGATTTCATCGATGTATCCCTGCTCTGCTGCACGATACGGATTCGAGAATTTTTCCTTGTATTCTTCTACAGCTTTTGCCTTTTCTTCCGGAGTAGCCTTGCGGTACAGGATGTTTACAGCACCGTCGGCACCCATTACAGCGATTTCCGCAGTAGGATAAGAGAAGTTTACATCCGAACCGATAGGTTTACTGTTCATTACGATGTATGCACCACCGTAAGCCTTACGGGTGATGACAGTAATCTTAGGCACAGTAGCTTCTGCATAAGCGTATACAATCTTCGCACCGTGACGGATGATACCGTTGTGTTCCTGTGCACAGCCCGGAAGGAAGCCCGGTACGTCTTCGAAGGTAACGATAGGAATATTGAAGCAGTCGCAGAAACGGATGAAGCGAGAAGCCTTGTCGGAAGCATCGATATCGAGCACACCTGCCAGATAAGCCGGCTGGTTGGCAACGATACCTACCGAACGACCGCCCAAACGGGCAAAACCTACTACAATGTTCTTTGCAAAGTGAGGCATTACTTCGAAGAAATAGTGATTGTCGACTACCGGTTCGATGATATTCTTGATATCATAAGGCATGTTCGGATCGTCTGGAATCACAGTCATCAATGATTCTTCTGCGCGGCGGATGTCGTCGGTGCAAGTCTGCATCGGTGCATCTTCCATGTTGTTCGACGGAAGGAAGCTCAACAGCTCACGGATGCTCATCAAAGTTTCTTCTTCAGTATCGCACAGGAAGTGAGTGACACCACTCTTGCTGCTGTGTGTATACGCACCACCCAGTTCTTCCTTGTCAACTTCTTCGTGTGTCACAGCTTTTACTACATCCGGACCAGTGATGAACATGTGGCTCTTTTCCTTCACCATGAAGATAAAGTCGGTCAGAGCCGGAGAGTAACATGCTCCACCTGCACAAGGACCCAGAATAGCAGAAATCTGAGGGATTACACCCGAAGCAATGGTGTTCTGGTAGAAGATAGAAGCATATCCTGAGATACTGCCTACACCTTCCTGAATACGTGCACCACCCGAGTCGTTCAAAGCAATGACAGGAGCACCGTTTTTAAGAGCCAGTTCCTGTACTTTTACGATTTTCTTGGCACCGGTAGCACTCAATGTACCACCGTATACAGTGAAGTCGTATGCATATACATAAACCAGACGGCCGTCGATTTTACCATATCCGCATACGATACCGTCGCCAGGGATGTGGTTCTTGTCCATACCGAAATCTGTACACTGGTGGATAACCAGCTTGTCGATTTCATTGAATGTACCTTTATCGAGCAACATGTCGATACGTTCGCGTGCAGTCATGTGTCCGTTGGCATGCTGTCTTTCTACACGTTCTACTCCACCACCTTGAGAAGCCAGTTTATCCAACTCCTCGAATTTTTTATATTGTTCTGCTGTTGTCATAAGTTTATTCCTCCTCTTTTACTACATCGAGTGTCATAATCACCTGGTTGCTGTTTACAGAATCTCCTTCGTCCACCAGGATTTCCTTTACCACACACTCACTGTTTACCTTGTAGTTGCTCTGCATCTTCATGGCTTCAATTACCACTACAATGTCGCCAGCCTGCAAGCGGTCGCCCACCTTCACAGGAATCTTCACAATCTTACCCGGCATTGGAGAAACAATCTTGTCCTGCTGTTTCTCTTCACCTCCTTTTCGCATGCGCAAATATTTAGCCTGCGAGTCAATGATATCGATGTTGTACGACTGGTAATGTGCATTGACGGTATAGCTTTTTCCGCCTTCCTTACGGATCAGTTCGGCATTGTACGATTTACCTTCGTGCAAAATAGAGCAACTTCCGTTTTCAGCCATTACGATATCCACATCGTAAGGAACACCGTCGATTGTCAGTTGCACTTTGTTACCTTCCTTGCTAACCAGTGTAACATCGGCAATTCTATCACCAATATGTATTTCCATATCTTTTGAGTTTTTAAGTTGATAAGTCTTTTAAGTTTGCAGTTCCTGAGTTTGTCCAGCTTTTGAGTCCGTTATAGTACGAATGATGAAAACAAACTCAAAAACTTAAAAACTTACAAACTTAAATTCGTAATACTCCTTTTTTCAGGCCAAACTCACGCCAGCGGCTGATAGGACGATTATCGGATGAGCCGGAGTTGTTTTCTTCCAGATTCATCAGGTAGTCGATATACGCAGCAATCATGGCGATGTTTTCGGTTTCCTCTTCTTTCTGTCCGGCCCATTCGCGCAACATATCCTGATGTTTCGGAATGAACAGTGTATTATAATGTCCTTCTACGAAATCGGGCACATTCATAATATGACGCAGATAACCGATGTTGGTCTTCAGACCTGTAATCTTGTATTCGTACAACACACGACGCATACGTTCGATAGCAAATTCACGGGTAGTAGCCCATACAATCAGCTTACCGATCATCGGGTCGTAGTAAATAGGAATTTCGTAGCTTTCGTATACATAGCTGTCGATACGTACTCCGATACCGTTCGGTTCAATCAGCTGACGGATGATACCCGGAGAAGGCATGAAGTTGTTTTCAGAGTCTTCTGCACAGATACGGCATTCGATAGCGTGTCCGCGCTGTTTCAGGTCTTCCTGTTTGAAGTGCAACGGTTCGTTGTTGGCAATACGAAGCTGTTCCTTTACCAAATCCACACCAACTACTTCTTCTGTGATAGGATGTTCTACCTGCAAACGGGTATTCATTTCCAGGAAGTAGAAATTGCGGTGCTTGTCTACCAGGAACTCAATTGTACCGGCTCCCTTGTAGTTGACAGCCTTGGCAGCTGCTACAGCAGCTTCACCCATTTTCTGACGCAATTCGGGAGTCACAAAAGGAGAAGGAGTTTCTTCTACGATTTTCTGGTTACGACGCTGAATAGAACATTCGCGTTCGAACAAATGTACAGCGTTGCCATGATTGTCTCCCAAAATCTGGAACTCAATATGATGAGGTTCTTCTACGAATTTTTCCAGATAAACGGTATCGTCACCGAAAGAAGACATTGATTCTGAACGGGCAGTATTGTAAGCCTCTTCCACTTCGCTTTCGCTATGAATGAGTCGCATACCTTTACCACCACCTCCCATAGAGGCTTTCAGCATAACAGGATAACCGATTTCATTGCAAATACGAATGGCTTCTTCTACACTTTGAAGAGGTTTTTCGGTTCCGGGAACTACCGGAACTCCAGCTGCAATCATCTGTTTACGGGCAGAAATCTTATCACCCATCGCATCCATTGTTTCAGGATCGGGACCGATAAAGATAATGCCTTCTTCGCGGCAACGGCGGGCGAATTCGGAATTTTCCGACAAGAAGCCGTAACCCGGATGAATGGCATCTGCTCCATGACGCTTGGCTGCCATGATAATCTTATCAATATTCAGATAACTTTCACGAGAAGCTGCTGGACCTATCAGACAGGCTTCGTCAGCATAAAGTACGTGGCGAGCCGTTCTGTCGGCTTCGGAAAACACTGCCACTGTACGAATGCCCATTTCACGACAAGAGCGCATCACACGTACAGCAATTTCACCACGATTAGCTATTAATACTTTGTGTATCATGCTTTACGATTTAATTAGTATCTTCTATTAATTATTCCGGACGTACAGTACCTTTACGCATTGGCACACCCCGCCCAAAACTGTGCAAAAGTAGCAAAAAAACGGATATCAATCCAATAATCAGCTTTTTTTTTGCTTTCCGCAGGCTTTTTGGAATAAAATAAACCGGTTTAGAAGAGAAAAAAAATATAAAGCAAAAGAATAGCAATACAGAGATTGCAAAATAGAGGAAATATTATTGTTTCTTTTCGCGCTCTTCTTCCTGCGGAATACGGAAGGCGGTATACAGTTCAAGTATGGCTGCTATACTCAGACAGGCCACCCACTCGTTGCGGTGCCAGAGAATCATCATCACTCCGGCTACAACCAGCAGCATGGCTCCTATCACTTGCTGACGGCGCAAACGGCGGATTACAATGTTACGGCCTTCATATCCGGACATAACTTGTACATAGGAAAACATCACCGCACCTACTATATATACATAAGGAGCAAAAAACAGTTTTGTGATTTGCAACATGGCTCCTATCAGCAACAACACTGCTCCTGCAGCAGAAATAACCGTATAATATTTGTTCATTATTGTTTCTTGTTCAAATCTTCCTCGAATATGTAAATATCTTCATTGGGCTTTTTCATCAGATATTTCTCACGAGCTACCTTTTCCAAAGCTTCCGGATCTGAAGATATCTCCTTCAGACGCTTGCTGTCGCGTTCGTACTGATTGCGATAAAATGTTATCTCAGATTTCAGCTTATTAATTTCCCGCCAATGAGAAAAACGTTGCAACAAACTGTTTTCCTCATCAAGCACACCTATAATCAGCGCAAAAGTAACAAGGGTTATCGCATACTTATGCCGACGAATAAAATTCCAAAACAGAACCAGCTTACCCATAAAGATTTACACTTGTTTTATCGTGCTGCAAAGATAGAAATAAATCATTGCAAGCCATGCAAAAACGGAGAATTTATGTATTTTTGCATTTATAAAGAACAAAACTTATGGAGAATTACATCGTTTCGGCACGCAAATACCGCCCTGCAACTTTTGATACCGTAGTAGGACAAAAAGCCTTGACCACAACGCTGAAAAATGCGATTGCCAGTCATAAACTGGCACATGCTTATCTTTTCTGCGGACCTCGTGGAGTAGGAAAAACTACTTGCGCACGAATCTTTGCCAAGACCATCAACTGTCTGCATCCCACGGCCGAAGGGGAAGCATGCAACGAATGTGAATCGTGCCGGGCGTTTATTGAACAACGTTCTTATAATATACATGAACTGGATGCTGCATCAAACAACTCTGTGGAAGACATCCGTTCGCTGATAGACCAGGTACGTATTCCGCCACAGATAGGAAAGTACAAGGTGTATATCATAGACGAGGTGCACATGCTTTCTCAGGCTGCATTCAATGCTTTTCTGAAAACCTTGGAAGAGCCTCCTCATCATGCCATCTTCATTCTCGCTACTACAGAGAAGCACAAGATACTTCCTACGATTCTGAGCCGTTGTCAGATTTATGACTTCAGCCGCATCAGTGTAAGCGATACCGTGGAGCATCTGGAAAATGTAGCCAGAAAAGAGCATATCGAAGCCGAACCGGAAGCCTTGAATGTAATTGCACAAAAGGCCGACGGAGGTATGCGTGATGCCTTGTCTATATTCGACCAGGTGGTAAGTTTTACCAACGGACATATTACATACAAGAGTGTAATAGAGAATCTGAATGTACTGGATTATGAATATTATTTCCGCTTGACAGACTTTCTTCTGGAAAACAAAATAGCAGAAAGTTTGCTCATCTTCAATGATATTCTGAAAAAAGGATTCGACGGGAACCACTTCATCACGGGACTGACTTCGCACTTGCGCGATTTGCTGGTCAGCAAGGACGAGGCTACTCTGACTTTGCTGGAAGTGGGTGCTTCTATCCGTGAACGCTATCGTGCCCAGGCTCAGAAGTGCACTCCTCAGTTTTTGTATCAGGCCATGAAACTGTGCAACGACTGCGACTTGAACTATCGCCTCAGTAAGAACAAACGTTTACTGGTGGAACTGACCCTTATACAAGTAGCCCAACTGACAATGGGACCGGAAAACCCGACTCCTCCACAAGGAACGAAAAAGAGCCTGTCTCCGGTATTCAATCAAGGTACCACTTCTGCACAGACCAGTACAGCTCAGACTACAGGGGGAAATACGACAGTGAGACCACAGGGAAATGCAGCTCACCCTCCTGTCGGTACAGCTCCTCAGACACCGGCTCCACAGACTCACGCACCGGTAGCAGCCGGAACCAAAACTACACCTCCGCAAGGGCCGTCAAACACTCCGCAAGCTGCTGCTCCCAAAGGAGTACAGCCGGCAGCTCAAAATACCGATAAAAAAATTCCTGTGATGAAAGCCGGGAATTTAGGTATTTCCATCCGACGCCCCCAAACAGCTACTCCTACCAATGCAAACACAACAGCAACGGTAAAAGCCGTTCAACCGCAAGAAGAGGAGAACTACGAAGATTACATCTTCAACGAAAAAGATCTGGATTATTACTGGAGAGAATTTGCTGCCCGCCTGCCTAAAGAGGAAGCAGCAAATGCCGGACGTATGATGAATATACAGCCTCATCTGCTTTCCGACAAAAAGACATTTGAAGTAGTGGTCGATAACGAACTGGCACAAAAATACATGCAACAGCTTGCACCACAAATCGAGGCTCACCTGCGTCAGCAACTTCATAACCGCCAGATAAAAATGACGACACGGGTAAGTGAAGCCAACGAAAACATCCGGGCCTACAGCCATGTGGAACGCTTCCAGATGATGAGCAAAAAAAATCCGGATTTGCTGAAGCTTAAAGAAGTATTCGGCCTTGAACTTTCTTAATTTTTACTTTTGTCTCACTCTCAATCATTTTTTCCGATACAAAAATCCCCTTACCCACACAAAAGGCCGGCAAGGGGAACTGTTCGTATAGAGTCTTAATAAACAAGACTTACATTATCTACCCAAAATTTGTTTCCAGGGGAGCCGACAAAAGCTCCTCCAAGGCTGGAAGTAAACTGAAGCACAAGATGAGTAGGTGCTTCACCTTCTTCTGCCCATCCCACTTCTTTTATCTGCTTGCTTTCTCCTTTGCTGTTACGGGCATAATATCCACCGACGCCCAGCTTCATCAGCTCTGCCTGATATCCGGCATCCTTTGTAATGTCGCCATACATTATTTCATAAGTAGCACCGTTTTTCCAATCTTCCGTACGGCTATAACGCACCACAGCAGTCCCCACACGCTTGGCAATAATATTACCCTCGGCGTCTTCTGTACGTTTCTGGAGCAAACAAGTCATAATTGCACAGTCTTGTCCGGGCACCACAGACTTTCTGCTAAATCCAGTCTGCCGAATACGATTGGGCTGACCGGACATCCGTACCTTATAATCGTAACGAACAGCTTTCGGACGTGTTGTAAACGCTACTCCTGAGTTCAGAGCCATTTCTCCTTCCTTTGTTCCGGTAATCGGTTCTTTCATATCACCCAAAAACAACGATCCGGAAGCCAACACTGTGATATTGACCAGCCCCAGTACTTTGACACTTTCAATATGAGTCTCCAGACGGGCGCAATATCCATTCCCCCTTTTTTCAGGATATACACTGGTATTGGTCTTTACAATACCCATAACCTTGGCCATTACATTGGAATTTGCCCAGGGAGAACCACCCAGATTTACATAAGGCTCATTGCCATCAATCACCTTTGTGGGAGCCACTTCATACAACAGCTTTGTTTTTCCGCCAATTACTCCTGACTCATGAATCTTACGTGTCACCCACTGATCCATATTTCCGTATTTCAAAGGAACGACTTTCTCCTGTCCCTTCATATTCAGAGGCAGCATAAATAGCGCACACCCGAACAACAATCCTATCTTTTTCATTGTATCTATCTATTCACGTTATCCGGCAAAGATAAAAAAAAGGCGACGGTCTGAAAAACCGTCGCTTTATATTCCACTAAATAGAATACATATTCTTATTCATGTACTATATTTCCATTTACTGAATATTAGTACACACGGTACAATAACCATGCAGCCTGGAAGTCTTCACGATGAGGATATTTAGCCTTGAATGCATCTCTTGCACGCGCTGCTTCTTCACGAGTATCGAACGATTCTACAACCACACGATACATGTTCTTTTCTGCAGCATACACTACTTTTGCATTGTAACCATCGTTATCCAAAGTAGCTTTCAATCCTTCTGCATTAGCCTTTACTCCAAAGCTACCGCATACTACGCTAAATGCTTTCAAGCCATTTCCAGAAACCAGTTCAACTTTTTCTTCGCGAACAGTTCCAACTGTAACCGGAGCTTTTGTTACAGGAGCAGCTTCTACTACCGGAGCAGCTTCTACCACCGGAGTCTGTGCCGGAGTTTCTGCAGTAGCTTCTGCAAGTTCCTGCTGTTTTGCTTTTTCGTAAGCTTTCTTATAAGCACTTTCGCTTGACTTACAAGAAGAGAATGCCAGTGCTACGCACAATCCCATTCCCAATACAACAATCTTTCTCATGTCGTTTGATTTTATTGTTAGTTAATATTTAGTCCTATTTTCAATATATAATTACGCGCAAAAGTAGTAATATAAAAGAAGTGAAACTATTAAATTCTGTTAATTATACAGTTTTATCCTTCGTTTCCTTATTTTTCCTCAAAAGAGTGACAACTTATCAAAGTTTTTATTAGATTTGTAAATAGGAACTTTAAATAAGTGGAATTATGAAAGCACTAAATTATGTAGCCGCTTTTTTGGGCGGAGCAGCCTTGGGAGCAGCAGCAGGCTTATTGTTTGCACCGGAAAAAGGAGAAGATACCCGTAAGAAAATTGCAGAACTTTTGCGTAAAAAAGGCATTCGTCTGAATCGTGAAGAAATGGATGACCTGGTAGATCAGATTGCAGCAGAAGTAAAAGACGCTGAATAAAAATTTAACAAAACAGGCAGACTTAATTCACATTTCAAAATTGAATGAGTCTGCCTGTTTTTTCACTTTAACAAACCGCATATGTTTTCTCAAGACAAAAGCATAGACAATCTGGAATCTCTTGTAAAGGAGATGAAAAAATACATTGAACTGCAAGGAGAATATCTGAAATTCGATCTTGTGGAAAAACTGACTGTCCTGCTGGGTACCCTTATTCTTATTTTACTCATTACCGTATTAAGCATGATGGCCGTATTTTACTTTTCATTTATGCTGGTATACGCCCTCGAACCCATTACAGGAAGTCTGACCGGAAGTTATGCCATGATAGGAGGAATTATCCTGCTATTGGCATTCCTGATATACATATATCGAAAAAAACTGATATTCCAGCCGATGGTAAACTTTTTGTCACATTTGTTTTTAGACAATCCCAATAAGGAGAAACAGGCATGAATACGAAAGAAATCTACACCATAGAATTGATCTCTCAAAAAAAAGAGGAAAAAAGAGCGGAAATACAGGCTTCCAAAAAAAGAATGCAGCATATTTCGCAAGAACTTTTCTCACCCACCAGAAGTGATAATAAAATAGATAGCATGATGCAGCACATCAACATGGGAATAGCCGCCTATGATGGTATCATGACCGGCATAAAAGTGCTAAGACGCGTTCAAAGTTTTTTCTCACAAAAAAGAAAATAAGCCATACAATCCGTCTGCGTCATTCAAATAAATATTTGGAACTATCCGACAAATATTTTATATTTGTTACTTGATTTATTTAATGACAATTAATGAAAAGGATTAAATCTCTTGCATCTATTCCATCTAATTTACAAATGTTTACAGGAATAGATATCATCGGGAACTTAAAGCAACTATTCAAGTTCCCCACACAAATGCCCGGCTGCCTGTTCCTCTTATGCACAAGAGGCAATTGTGTTGCAACCATACACCTTACCCAATACGAACTCCGTCAGAACTCAATGGCTGTAATCATGCCCGAAGTATTCTTCCAGATCACATCACAAAGCCAGGATTGCCGTTTTACACTGATTGGGTTTTCAAAAGAACTTATCCGCCACTCTACATTGTTCTCTAAAACAATCGAGTATACTCCTCATATTTTCGAAAATCCGGTTATCCATCTGCAAAAAGAAGTTGCAGAAATTTTTCAGGAGTCTTTCAAAACCATCATCAAAGCTCAGCACTTAAGTGATGCATTTATTACTCCCGCACAAATTGACTTGATTTATTCACAAATCATTCTGACATTGGGTAATATAACCCGGAAAAAAGAAGAGAACTCACAAGTACGATACAACCGTAATCAGGAAATAGTAAAAGAACTGGTGCGCATTATCGTACAAAACTACAAATCGGAAAGAAACATTTCATTCTATGCAGAAAAGATGCACCTCTCTCCGCAACACCTGAGCACCACCATCAAAAAAACAACCGGGAAGACACTGACAGACATTATTTCTTCCTTTGTCATACACGATGCACAGGCCAAATTACGGTCCACGGAACTGACCATCCAGGAAATAGCCTATTCACTGAATTTTCCGGATATCTCCTTCTTTGGAAAATATTTCAAACGATACACAGGTATGTCACCTAAACAATACAGAAACTCCGGAAAATAAGAACAAAAAAAATGTTACCGATATCACCCGCATCGGATATCGGTAACATTCTTAAAAATCCGTCATCAAATCACAGACCGGTTTCTTATTCTATAATTTCCACATCGGTTACTTTTTCATTTCTTTTACGGCGATAAAACAGCAAGCGAATCAAATCGGTTGCTCCATATACAATTGCCGACACTCCCAATACAATAAAAGGAACAGTAGCTGCCTGGAAAGGATTAAACAGTACAACCAGTCCGGCAATCAGCACCAGCACAGAAATAACATACCAAACCACCGGCACTTTTACCACGTTACGCACCGATATAAAATTAGACAATTGAGTGACGCCTCCAAGTACCAGAAGCACACCTAATATATACATCAGAATGCTTACAAAAAATGCCGGCATAATCATCAGCCAGAGGCCAAAGCAAGCGCTTCCCAATGCAACGATAGGAAAAGGACGGCTCATACCATCCGACTGTCTGGAAGATGCAAAATAGCCGAACAATCCTAATAACCCCGGCAACAGAAACAAGACACCGATTGTTATCACCAGATAATTTACAGCAGCATCAGGCCATACGACCAACAGTATGCCAATAATCAAAGCACACAAGCCGCTCATCAAAGCATAGTTCATTGTTTTCATCACGTTTTATATTCTTAGTTATACGAAAATAGCAAATTACACAGATATAAACAAACGAAAAGACAAAATTCCCTATAGTCTTCCTTTTTTCTTACCATTATCTTTCATCAACCTTACATTTTCATTGAAAAAGGCAGAAATACCCCTTTTTTCTGGCATTTATAAAAACACTATCTAATGAATATCTCGTACAAAAGGCACTTGATATAAAGCAATTTGTTATTTTTTCACCATTCGTACTCCCTTTTTAAAGTATTTATACTATCTTTGTGGCAAATTTATTACGACAGAATTATGATTAAGCCTGATTATCCTTCCGTTTTGCTAATCTATACAGGGGGTACAATCGGTATGATTGAGAATCCGGAAACAGGTGCATTGGAAGCTTTTAATTTCGATCAACTTCAAGAAAATGTACCAGAATTGAAAAGATTTAACTACAGAATTTCATCTTATCAATTCAACCCCCCCATCGACTCCTCCGACATGGAACCAGCCTTGTGGGCTAAACTGGTAAAGATTATCCATTATAATTACGATAATTTCGACGGTTTCGTCATCCTTCATGGAACTGATACCATGGCATACACAGCCTCTGCCCTTAGCTTCATGCTGGAAAATCTGGCCAAACCCGTTATCCTGACAGGAAGTCAGCTCCCGATAGGTGTACTGCGTACCGACGGAAAAGAAAACTTAATCACTTCTATAGAAATAGCTGCTGCCAAATATCCGGACGGAAGGGCAATAGTACCAGAAGTCTGTATATTTTTCGAAAACCATTTATTACGTGGTAACCGTACCACCAAAATCAATGCAGAAAACTTCAATGCTTTCCGCTCCTACAACTATCCAGCGTTGGCCACTGCCGGTATCCATATAAAATATGAATACGACCGCATCCGTAAAGCAGATTTATCGCTTCCGATGCACCCTCACTATGTATTCGATACCAATGTGATGATTCTGACAATCTTCCCCGGTATTCAGGAAAAGGTAGTCAGCACAATGCTAAACACACCGGGCCTGCGTGCTGTAGCCCTAAAGACATACGGTTCAGGAAATGCTCCTCAAAAGCCATGGTTCATCAAGCTGCTGAAGGAGGCAACCAGCCGAGGTATTATCATCGTAAATATCTCACAGTGTCAAACCGGTATGGTAGAAATGGCACGTTACGAAACAGGCTTACATCTATTGGATGCCGGAGTGATAAGCGGATACGATGCGACGGTAGAATGTGTGATTACCAAACTAATGTTTTTACTCGGCCACAACCTGTCTCCGCAGGAAATACGGCGGGAAATGGGGCGTTCCATTGCAGGAGAGTTTACCCGACCGGAATTGTAACGCAATTGTAACAATTATTTCATGGCTCCGAAACAAAGAAACGTCATCTTTGCAGAAACTCAAAAATACCAAAACAATATGAATGATTACCGAATACTTGTTGTAGATGACGAAGAGGATTTATGCGAGATTCTAAAGTTCAATCTCGAAATGGAAGGGTATTTCGTAGACACAGCCAACTCTGCCGAAGAAGCCCTTAAACTGGATCTTACACAGTACCAACTGTTGCTTTTGGATGTGATGATGGGAGAAATTTCCGGATTCCGTATGGCAAGTATGCTGAAGAAGAACAAAGATACAGCAGAAATTCCAATCATATTCATCACTGCCAAAGATACAGAAAACGATACAATCACCGGATTTAATCTGGGAGCCGATGATTATATATCCAAACCGTTCTCTTTGCGTGAAGTAATCATGCGTGTGAAAGCGGTATTACGCCGTACTGCCGGAGTGCAGATGAAAGAACAGGACCAGTTACAATACAAAGGGTTAGTCATACATATCTCCAAAAAGAAAGTAACAATCGACAACGAAGAAATTTCATTAACCAAAAAAGAGTTCGAGATTTTGTTGCTTTTACTACAGAACCAAGGACGAGTATTCTCACGAGAAGACATACTGACCAAAGTATGGAATGATGAATCGTATGTATTAGATCGCACTATCGATGTGAATATTACCCGATTACGTAAAAAAATCGGTGAATATGGTAAACAAATTGTAACCCGATTAGGCTACGGTTACTGTTTCGAATGTGAATAATACAATTTGACATGACTACTTTTTTTTCTCGTATTCTTTCCTTTAGCCAGAAACTATTCTTTCTGGTTATCTCTCTTTTCATCGCTTTTTCGCTGTGCTTTATGTGTTTTCAGTACAGACGGGAAAAGGTATTCAAGAGCGAACTTTTAAATACACAGCTTCAAGACTACAACTCACGGCTATACGATTTCATAAACGAAAACGGTAATCTGAATGCAGATAGTCTGCAACAGTATGTGGCTACTCACATGATCCCGAACCTGCGGGTCACACTCATCACATCCACAGGTATCGTAATCTACGACAACATAGAAAAGAACTGGAAGAAGTTCAAGAACCATTCTTCACGAAAAGAAGTCATAGATGCCCTGATGTATGGCAGCGGATATGCCATCAGCCGGCATTCGGAAAGTTTGAATGGAGAAGAATTCTTTTATTCGGCCAAATACTACCCCAGTAAACGGCTGATCATACGTTCTGCCCTTCCCTATAGCGTGAGTTTAAGCGAACATCTTAAAGCCGACTCGGGATATGTTTGGTTTACATTGGTAATCAGTTTATTACTGATAGCCTTATTCTATCGTTTCACTTACAAACTGGGAATGTCCATCACCAAACTGCAACAGTTTGCATTAAAGGCCGACAGAAACGAACCAATAGACATTGAAATCTTACAAACATTCCCTAAAAATGAATTGGGAGAGATTTCCCAGCATATCATAAAAATATACAAACGGCTCCACCGTGCCAAAGAAGCCCTCTACATCGAGAGAGAGAAACTGATTTCGCATCTGCAAACCTCGCACGAAGGACTTGGAGTCTTTACCAAGGAACGCAAGGAAATTCTGGTAAACAACCTTTTTACACAATATGCCAATATCATCTCCGACAGAAACTTAAGTTCCACCGAAGAAGTTTTCGACATACCGGAACTAAAACCCATCAATGAGTTTCTGACTAAGAATGAAAACAATCCCAATAAAGAAGAAAAACGTTTATCCCTTCATATAGACAAAAACGCACGTTCTTTTTTGGTAGAAAGTATCATCTTTCAGGATTTGTCATTCGAAATTTCCATCAATGACATTACTCAGGAAGAAGAACAGGCCCGCCTGAAACGTCAGCTGACACAGAACATCGCCCACGAGCTGAAAACTCCTGTAAGCAGTATACAAGGGTATATAGAGACATTGCTCAACAATCCGAATCTCAGCCCGGAGATGACACAAACATTCTTGCAAAGAAGCTATGCTCAAAGCAACCGGCTCACACTTCTTCTGCGTGACATCTCTGTACTTACCCGTATGGACGAAGCTCCGGATATGGTATCAAAAGAGAGTCTGAATTTAAGCAAGCTGGTAGAAAACATGTTAAGCGAGGTTGCTCTGAATCTCGAAGAAAAACATATACAAGTCAATAATTTGCTCCCGCCTAACATGAACATCATAGGAAACGGATCCTTATTGTATTCCATTTTCCGGAATCTGACAGACAATGCAATAGCTTATGCAGGCACAGGCATACAGATTACAATAAACTGTTTCCGGGAGGATGAAAAATTCTACTACTTCAGTTTTTCCGATACAGGAGTAGGTGTTCCCGAAGAACATTTGAACCGACTGTTCGAACGCTTTTACCGCGTAGACAAAGGACGCTCCAGAAAACTGGGAGGAACAGGTTTAGGACTGGCTATCGTGAAGAATGCAGTCTTATTCCATGGAGGTACCATTTTTGCCAAAAATATTCCGGGAGGAGGATTGGAATTTGTCTTTACTTTACAGAAAGGAGTGAATTAAAACAATCACCATAAAATAAAAACCTCTCAATTATAAAAAAGCTTGACTCTTGATTATTCAACAGTCAAGCTTTTTATATTCCAGTGCCAGTTATAAATCCTGCAAGTCATTGCCTACAGCCAACGATGACGGCTATAAAATCGACGTCGTCGATTCGCCATCCGACGCCGTCGGATGCATATTCTGCGGCGCCGGTTACAGTATGTACGCTCTCATACCCAGCCATAGTACCATTAACCATTCATCATGCAAACGGATTCTTTCATCCGACTGCATAAAGAAAAAAACGTTTCATTCTGCTGTTTCCGCATCCACAGTCCACGTACAGACAAAATCATCGCGAAGCATATAATGTATCTGATAATGGTTATTCATCCCTGTACGATACTCTTCAGCCTCAAAAACTCCTTCCTCCGAAGCGGTAAAAGGACAGATATACAGGTGCTTCAAGAAGTCCACCTCATTGGTATCAAGCAACTTAAACAAGGTCTCTTTTGCCGACCAGTGCAGCAAATACTGATAAATCAACATACGCTCTGACAAATGTTCCCGACCGGGCATTTCATCCTGGCGGACAAAGCGTGAAATGACCTTTTTCACCCTCTCGCCATAATACTCTATATCCATGGCAATATTCCACTTCGGGTGAATACCGACGGCAATATAGCCTTTGGTATGTGAAATTGTAATCTGATATTCTCCCGAAAGAATATAAGGTTTTCCGGATGCATAATGCCCAATACACATTTCCTTTCCAGACAATGCTTTCAGCAAAACCCTTACGCCCAAATACTCCATCTTCCGGGAAAGAGACTTCAGTCCGGCAAGTTCTTCCTCGTAATTGAAATTCTGCGACAACCGGCTACGTAACTCTTCCTGGCTCTCGGTCAGTTGCCATATACCGAAACACCCTCCCTGCCAGTTCCATTGTTTAAGAAGCGACATATCCCTCTTCTTTATGCTCTTTAGGAAGTACCGTTACCTTTACTTTCAAAATACGGCGAGAATCCATCTCTACAATTTCAAAACGATAGTTCTTATAGAACAAGACTTCTTGCTGTACCGGGAATTCCCCCTTCAGTTCGAGAATCAATCCTGCCAGCGTGTCGGCATCGGCCGCAATATCTTCAAATTCATCCGAATCAATCTTCAAGACTTTATAGAAATCGGTCAGGAACGTCTTTGCTTCAAACAAATAAGAATTATCAGAAAGTTTAATATAGGTACGTACTTCCTCATCGTACTCATCATTTATTTCGCCTACAATCTCTTCTATGATATCTTCCATGGTTACAATACCCGACGTACCACCAAATTCATCCACTACAATCGCAATATGAATTTTATTGATTTGAAAATCATGAAGAAGATCGTCAATCTTTTTCGTTTCCGGAACGAAGAAAGCCGGACGAATCAAATTCTGCCACTTGAACTCATCACCCTGCTTCAGATAAGGCAACAAATCTTTTATATACAAAATCCCCTTGATATTATCACGAGACTCTTCGTATACAGGAATGCGGGAATAAGCGTTATCTACGACACATTTCAAGACCTTGGAAAAAGGAGTATTCAGTTCAAGATCCACCATATCAAGACGGGCAGTCATCACTTCTTTGGCTGTTTCCTCCCCAAAGCGAATAATTCCTTCAAGCATGGTACTCTCTTCTGAAATTTCATTCTTATCGGTCAGTTCCAGAGCCTGAGACAGCTCGTCGACAGACAAGTTGCGCACCTTATGCTTTTTAGTCAATTTGTTGACCACAAAAGACGAATGTACAAGCAGATTCGACATCGGCTTGAATACCGACCGAAGCACATAAATAACCGGAGCAGCTTTTCTGCAAAAAGAAAGTGTATGCTGTGCAGAATATATTTTAGGCATTATCTCCCCAAACAACAGCAATAAAAAAGTCAGGACTACGGTAATAACCAGAAACTCCAAAATCTGTGCCTGACCAAAATCTATTACGCTGGCAAAGAAGTAATTGCACAACATAATAATGGTCACATTCACAAAATTGTTTGAAATAAGAATGGTAGCCAACAAATGTTCAGAATCTTCCAGAAGACTTTTAATCTTCGTATCAGAAGGAGATTTTTCTTCTTCAATCTCATTCAAATCAGAAGGAGACAATGAAAAGAAAGCAATTTCGGAAGCAGAAACAAAACCTGATGCATACAGCAAAAGAATAGCCAGCATCAATGCAATAATCGCTCCTAGAGAAGGAGACATAACAGTTACTCCGTTACATAAATCCGATAAACGGGATAAATACGAGTCAGGGTCCAAAGATTTAAATTTTAGTTAGACATAAGTTCATTTTAAAACGGCAAATCGTCTGATGCCGATTCCGCAGACACAGATGCAGTCTGCGAAGCAGCAGCCGGTTGCTGAACCTGTCCGGCAGGCTGTTGGACAGCACGCGGAGTCAGCATTTCCATATTATCACCGAATATCTCCACTACGTAACGTTTTATACCGTTCTGGTCGTCATAAGACCGGGTACGGATTTTTCCCTCGATGTAAAGTTTGTCTCCCTTACGTACATATTTTTCGGCAGTTTCCGCCAATCCGCGCCACAAAACAATATTGTGCCATTCTGTACGTTCAGGAACCTGTGTTCCATTGGCCAAAGTATATGCTCTATCTGTTGTAGCCAACGAAAATGTAGCCACAGCTACACCGCTATCCAAATATCTTACATCGGGATCTTTCCCCACATTACCTATCAACTGGACTTTATTCAATGACATGATTTACTTCGTTTTAATATCAGAGTCCAAAATTACAGAAAAAAAATGAGACAACAAACGCGATACAGGGAATTTATATAAATCAGCCACCGGAACCCTCTGATACTTTTCCGGCAACAGACTTTTTTCCGTTACTTCCACCTCATAACAATCGGCATAAATTACCCGGTGAGACAGCACATGCTTTACCCTTTGCCCCATCCGCCGTACCAGCTTTACCTCACACTGCGACAGCAGTTGCTGGAATTCCGGAAAACTGAAAAGTTCTTCTTCCGACAAGCTCCTATCAGGTTCCAATAACGGAAACTCATATAAATTCTGCCAAATATCGCCAGCCGGCCGCTTGTATAAAAAAGTACAACCCGATGTATGGATATAGAGATAAATAAAATGACGGTCGAGTACCTTAGTCTTACGTTTCTTTTTAGGCAATTCGCCCACCAGACCTTTACGAAAGGCCACACAACTGTCCATCAACGGACAAACCTCACACTTGGGCGACACAGGCACACACTGCAGTGCCCCAAAATCCATAATGGCCTGATTATACAGCCCTGGCGTTTCTTTCGGCAATAATTCATCGGCCAAAGCTGCAAATATCTTTTTCCCCTCCGAGGTGTCAATCGGAGTATCCACGCCCATCCAGCGCGACAAGACACGATACACATTTCCATCCACTACCGCATAAGGCATATCGTAAGCGATAGAACAAATGGCGGCAGCAGTATATTCCCCCACCCCTTTCAAGGCACGTACTTCTGCATACGTTTTCGGGAAATACTCCTGTGAATCAATCGAACGGGCAGCTTCATGCAGATTTCGCGCCCGAGAATAATATCCCAGCCCCTGCCAATACTTCATCACCTCATCTTCATCGGCCTGAGCCAAAGCATGAAAATCCGGAAACCGTTCTATAAACCTGCAATAATAATCATATCCTTGAGCCACCCTTGTCTGCTGAAGAATTACCTCCGATATCCATATTTTATACGGATCTTGAGTCTGCCGCCAGGGAAGTTCTCTTTTATTATGTTCGTACCAGTCAATCAACAGCGGAGCAAATTGATTCATTTCTATATATTTATTCTATTAACCAAAGTTTTTTATTATTTTTGCAAAAATAGGAGTTTTCGGAGGAAGCGAAAGATACTTTTAGAAAAAATTGTTCTGAATATATTTTTCAGAGTACAAGAAAAGCTATATATTTGCAGTCCAAAAATTTAAGATAACGTATAACAATAATTATTAGCAAAATGACTAAAGCGGATATTGTAAACGAAATTGCTAAAAACACAGGTATTGACAAGACCACCGTGTTGACAACCCTTGAAGCGTTCATGGACTCAGTAAAAGAATCTCTGTCTAATGATGAAAACGTATACCTTCGCGGGTTCGGCAGTTTTATCGTAAAGAAAAGAGCTCAGAAAACTGCTCGTAACATTTCAAAAAATACAACTATCATCATTCCGGAACACAACATTCCGGCATTTAAACCAGCTAAGACATTTACTCTTTCAGTAAAAAAATAATTAAATTAGTATTAACCCTATAAAATTTTGAAGCTATGCCAAGCGGAAAGAAAAGAAAAAGACATAAAATGTCTACACACAAACGTAAGAAAAGACTAAGAAAGAACAGACATAAAAGCAAAAAATAATCATTAGTCTGTCCGACTTCAATAAAGAACAAACTTGTAAAGCCTTTTATAGTCCTTTCAGGTTTGTTCTTTGTGTATTAGTCAAAATGTACGTTTAGAAAACAATTTATAAACTTTAAAAACCAAATAATCAAGTGACAAGCGAATTAGTAGTTGACGTACAGCCCAAAGAAATCTCTATCGCACTGTTGGAAGACAAGAATCTGGTAGAATTTCAGAAAGAAGAAAGAAACCTCTCTTTCTCCGTAGGGAACATGTACTTAGGCAAAGTGAAAAAACTGATGCCTGGACTAAATGCCTGCTTCGTGGATGTCGGCTTTGAGAAAGACGCTTTCCTTCACTATTTGGACTTAGGACCTCAATTTCACTCCTATCAGAAGTATCTGAAACAAGTAATAAGCAATAAGCAGAAACTTTATCCTATTTCAAAAGCTTCTTCCTTACCTGATATTGAAAAAGACGGTACAATATCCAACGTACTGCAACAGGGACAGGAAGTCATCGTTCAGATTGTAAAAGAACCTATCTCTACCAAAGGACCTCGCCTGACTTGTGAACTATCCTTTGCCGGAAGATATCTGGTTCTCATCCCATTCAACGATAAAGTTTCCGTTTCACAGAAAATCAAGTCGAGCGAAGAGCGCGCCCGACTCAAACAACTGTTACAGAGCATCAAGCCTAAAAATTTCGGCATTATAGTACGTACCGTAGCCGAAGGAAAGCGAGTTGCAGAGCTGGATGCCGAGTTGAAGATTCTGCTAAAACACTGGGAAGAAACTATCACTAAAGTACAAAAGGCCAGCAAATTACCGTCTTTAGTTTACGAAGAGACAAGTCGTACCGTAGCTATTTTACGTGATTTATTCAATCCTTCATACGAAAATATCTACGTCAACGACGAAACGGTATACAACGAGGTAAAAGACTATGTGGCATTGATAGCCCCCGACAGAACAGGAATTGTCAAACTTTACAAAGGCCAACTTCCCATATTCGACAATTTTGCTATTACCAAACAAATCAAATCCTCGTTCGGTAAAACCATATCCTACAAGAGTGGCGCTTATCTCATCATCGAACATACCGAAGCCCTCCATGTAGTAGACGTAAACAGTGGAAACCGTTCAAAATCAGGAAACGGACAGGAGGCCAATGCGCTGGATGTCAATTTAGGTGCAGCAGACGAACTGGCCAGACAACTCCGTTTAAGAGATATGGGAGGCATTATTGTAGTCGACTTCATCGATATGAATCTTGCCGAAAATCGCCAGAAACTATACGAACGCATGTGCCAGAATATGCAGAAAGACAGAGCCAAACACAACATTCTTCCACTCAGTAAATTTGGCTTAATGCAGATTACCCGCCAACGCGTACGTCCGGCAATGGATGTAAATACAGATGAAGATTGTCCAACCTGTTTTGGTAAAGGCAAAATAAAACCTTCTATTTTATTTACAGATACTTTGGAAAGTAAAATTGATTACCTGGTCAATAAGTTGAAGATAAAAAAAGTAACCTTACATATACATCCTTATGTAGCTGCTTACATCAATCAAGGACTGGTATCATTGAAACGTAAATGGCAAATGAAATATGGATTTGGTATAAAAATCATCCCAAATCAGGATTTTGCTTTTTTACAATACAAATTCTACGATGTACACGGAGAGGAACTAGACATGAAAGAAGAGTTCGAAATCAAATAAGAACAACAAACAGAGGCTATCTCAAAACACTTTGGGGTAGCCTTTTTTGTATTTATAAAAAAATCAGGGACACCACTATCGAAACAATCTTCCAAAAGATGCTCTTAAGCCGTATTCACCTCTACGCCCCCTTGCATCCAAGACTTTGCCTGCCTTATTGCAGACCATGCCAACACAACCAATACTGAAGCAAACACCAAACGTTATACTTTTAGCCAACGAAAACTATCCACTTCAGTACACCCCGCACGATACCCCATTCACACTCCTCTAAAAGCAGAAATCAAGCCTGCAACAGCAATCAGTACACACAACCTTGCAAAAGTGATTTCCAAGAAAGTCCAGCCGACAAAAACACCCCAAAAACAACCTGAATACAC
>NZ_JBBKBS010000029.1:0-37013 GCF_037890285.1 Phocaeicola sp. HCN-40430 | reverse complement strand
TAAATATAAACTGTAAATAATAATCAGAAAATGTACCAGATAATAATTAAAAAATGGGCCTCTGGCACTAGCAAAAATATCAAAATATTGGAACGTGACAAAGGATATTTTCCTCTTTTATTTTTTTTGTTTAACAATTTCGTCTGCTTAAGTCTGTATGATTCATCCGTTTTATGTAAAGCCTTACATAAGTCTGGAGATTCTGTAAGAAAGATTAATGCTAAAAAGAAGTAGTATCTACTGTAAAGAATTATAATTGAAACTGACCCGGGTTAAAATGCATTTTTCTCTACTTGATTCTAATATATTTTTGATGGGTCAATTGGGAGTATAATAGTGGGTCAAGCGACTTTATATTTTCCAGTCATCCAAGTACTTTGACGGTTGACAAAAAGTATCTACTTTCGGAAAAACAGTACCGTTGTAGAGACCGGCAAAGTTCTCCATCGTGTAGTCAAGGGACACCAGCTTGAACAGCGTCTTATAGTCAAACGTGCGGAACAGGTCAGTGTGCATTAAAAATTCTTTTGGACATCCGTTGGCTATCATATAGCCAAGATACTGCATCTTGATGGCATTGGTAAGAATACGCTTGTAGCCATTGCTGGCCAGGACACCTTCATCCCAGCAGAAAATGGAAGCCATAATTGATAAAGATTCCTGCTCGTCAATGACGGTCGTATCACGTGCCACCACATTATTGTTAAAGAGGGTGCGAACGGAAGCGGTGTACGTTTCCGACAAACAGGCTCATTTTTCCTGAAGACTGAAGCCTTTCGAGTATTCGGGAGCGCATACCTCTGGCCGCCCTGTTCGTAAAGGTCAGAAAGAGCATGTCATTCAGCGACACACCGCATGAGAGGGCACGAACCACTTCGGCTAGGATATCCGTCTTGCCGCATCCCGGAGGAGCCAGAACCAGATGATAACCGCTGTCGAGGGTGATTACCTTTTTCTGGAACTCGTCATTCTCATACTTTCTGTCGAAGGTATATGCCGGGTATTCGTAGAGAGGGTAGTTGCCTGGAGTAGGGATGCTACCATCTGGGGTATGGGGTGTGTCGGTGGGGTCATAGGCTATTGATTGGTGCTTATGGGATATTAGAATATCTATCTATACAGTAATCTACATAACTAAATATGATCTTAACCTTCTATTTTATTTAAAAATCAAATAATCATCTGTTTAAGTTTTCCATAAATTTCAAGGAATTCATCATCATTATCATCATCAGTCGGACATAAAGTACTGCGTAACTGAGAATAAGAAAGATTCGTAAAATGTTTATCACAAACCTTCTTTCCTCCAAGCCTGATAGTTTCTGCATGACGTTTACATATATCTTTAACATCATCCCAGTCTGAATAGTTTATAGTAATAGGATCTTGAAGACTAGAAAAGTATGAAGACGGAATATAATTTTCTATTTCGCGTTTTCGTGTTACTTGACAATTATCTGATGTATATCCTAAATCTATCATTTTATTTAAATTAGGTGAAATATCATCTGGTGCTTTCTTGTCAGAGTCTAATAAAATGAAAAAGGGTTTATTTAATTTTCTTATTATATTCAACGATGTCCAATGTTTAAGACTATCACAACCTCCTATACAAACCAAAAGCACACCAATTTGTTCTAATGTTTTATCAATCTTACCTGCCGTTTTATATACCTGAGAAATGTGGCTTATAGCTTTGACATCATCAGAACCTTCAACAAGGAATAATAATTTGACATTGTCAAATACTTTGAATATTGTATTGTCCCCTTTTATACCTAACTCCTCCACTATCTCTTGTATGCTAATGTCTTCACCTTGACGTAGGATATAGTCAGTTCCATTTTTTTGAACAAAAATAATATCTCCTATATTTGTTTCTGCTACAATATTAGGAGCATGCGTTGTAATCATAACCTGATAACCATTTTCTGTCATGGCTATAAGTTTGTTATATAGAAGAGTTTGTGTTTCGGGATGAAGAAAAGTCTCAGGCTCTTCAAAACCAAATATCACACTTTTATCATTGTTTTTTTCTTCAGCCAACATTTCAAAATATGACATCATAGTAATACGTCTAAATCCATCTCCTCGTGAATTTAATGGTATATAACCTTCTTCTTTATTACATTTAAATGAAGTACTGATTAATTTTGACCAATCAAAGTCTATCTTTGCACTTATCTGTTCTTCTGCAGATAAAACACTATTAATTTTACCTGTTATGAGGTCAAGGGACTTTTTTATCTCTTTGCGAATATTATCCTCAATATCATTTGTATTGATTCTTTCTTTAAGTAATCTGTATGCTTTATCCTTAAAATATTTTTGTACAGATGTATCGCTATCAGACAAAGAACTATCAGCCTTAAAATATTCAAACGTTGGAAGAATGTCTTTTATCCCTTCTAGTATTTTTTTCATTCTTGTCTGACCTGTTGTTGGAAGTTCTTCATAATCAAATTTATAACTATAATAATTGTTATTATAAAATGAACGTAGTTTTGAACGTTTTTCTTTATTATTGAATTGCTCCCCATTTCCCTTTTGTGTATCAATACCAAGTTTTTTACATAAAGATATGAGTTCTTTTTCTGTCATTAAAGCAAAATCATCATTTTGATATTTTTTACGTAGAATATAGATTTTAGGTTTAATTGTTTTTTGACTAATATCCCATTTCTTTTTGATGCATAATAAACCATGCTCATTGACGAGTTCCTCTTCAGCAAAAGTTATAGGAATGGATTCATCTATAATGCTTTCTCTACCAGAACAATCAAATTGAAGTTCTATTTCAATAATAGAAGAAGTATTATAAATATTTTTATCTTCATATGAAGGAGCGTGATCATTCAAGAAAGCATCAACAGCCTTAAGAATTGTAGATTTACCAACATCATTTTTACCAACAATACAGCAAAAATTATTTACACGGATTTTTGTTTCATCTTTAATACCCCTATAGTTCTTCAGAACGATATTAACTAGTTTCATAAAAGAATTATATTAAAAAATTATCTTATTTTTTGTGCATTATCCAATCTTCTATGGCAGTATGAAATGATACCCAAGATTTCAAGAGCATCATGTTCAGAAATATTCCAATCAACTTTTGGTTCATGAGCCGTTGGATTTCTAAACATTGCACAAAGACCTTTAAGCAGATTACAAAAGCCATTATGCTCATTCTTTTCCGATGTTGATTGATAATTATTGATTATTAGAATTGGATTTGTGCTGAATACTTGTTCTATTAATGTGTTACCATCAGTTTGTATATTAGACAAATCTCGTATACGCTGAAATAAGCCTTTGTTTGCTTCTAGTACGGAATGAAAATAGTTATTCTGCAACAATTCCGCCTTACAATATTTGAAAACTTCACGATGTGCTTTCCTTTTTTCCAATTCCTCTTTCAGGTTGTCTACCTTTATTTGGACATCCTTTATAGTGTTGGCAGCTTTTATTTCGCGATATTGTCCATCTTCCTTTAATTCATATCCAACAAATGCTAATTGCTGATTTATAGCTTTACGCAAGTTCTCAAATTCTTCAATTTTGTCTACATATCTAGATGGAGCTAAAACAGACCCTATAAATATTAATATTTGGTTAGAGCATTTATTCTTGTTTTGTTCATTGATTAATGCATTATAAAGACGAAACCTCTTTGTGTTAGAAGAATCAACATCTTCA
Source organism: Phocaeicola sp. HCN-40430 (assembly GCF_037890285.1). Lineage (NCBI taxonomy): Bacteria > Pseudomonadati > Bacteroidota > Bacteroidia > Bacteroidales > Bacteroidaceae > Phocaeicola > Phocaeicola sp. HCN-40430. The sequence goes on along the minus strand of NZ_JBBKBS010000029.1, from coordinate 33,314 downwards.
ATATTAGCATTAATAAGGAAACGATGTATTTCTGTCCCAGTCAAACCGTGATTGGTATCCCCCAAGATATTACATATCATTTCTAAAACATTAGGTGGCAAACATTTTCGCTTTATTACCATATAAACCTTAATTTAATTATTAATGTATTCTATCAAATATATTGTATTAGCACTGCGAACAAAACAACTTAAAAATCCTCTTTTCAGAATTAGTAAGAATATAAAACCTATAGATAATACATACAACATTAAAAGTTACGAACTTAGAATATATATAAAATGCTTTATTTCCTGCTAGGTTGAACATTTTCTTCTGCCAGGTAATATATGGTCTGTTTTGCTCTAATGCCGGTTGTTTCCATTATTTTCGGTATAGTCGTTCCGGCCTTGCAAAGCAGGATGGCAGCTCTCTTCTTCGGCTTCTTCATCCTGGTGCATTCCTATCTCCCGAACTTGCCCCCCCTTTTTGGGGCTGCCTCGATTCCGGCTTTGCAACCTTCGAAAATAAGATTGCTGTTATACTCGGCCAGTGATGCGGGTATCTGCATGGTAAATCTGCTGATAGTAGTAGAAGTATCATGATCGTTTTGAAGGGAAACAAGTTTGATACACATTTTCTTCAGCTTTGCACAAAGGTTGGGTAACTTACTCAACGGAGCGGTTAAGTATGTCCAAGCGGTAAATGATAAGAGTGTTTCTGAATTAAAGTAATCCATGCAAGCAGTCAGGCTTTTACGCTTGAACTCATTTCTGGAGACCTTGTCTGTTAAAATCTGGATACATCCGGCATTGTTCAGTGCATCTTCATGAGAAAATATGTTATGCTTTCTTGTACTCACTCTGACTCTCTACTATAGCCTAAATTATATTTGGTTTTCCAAAGTTACTAGATTTAGACTTAATAAACAATAGAAATGTCATTAAAACCTTCTAAGAAATAAATTGAGTAATACTCATATTTTACAATAGGGAAGAAAAAAGACTCAATGCCTCAAATAAAGAAACATTGAGTCTTTTTTCTGTATTATGATGAAAATTTGATGAGTTATAAATCATTCATTCCCTTTTGTTTAATAACAATATTCATCATTTCATCAAATCATCGGAACTTTCTAAGAAATTCTTTTGTAATGGTATAGTAGCGGCCAGTTTTCTTTTCTTCCCGATACGGAGGGCCTGGAGGGAAGTTTTTTATAAAGGTTGAATAAGCAAGAGAATTGTCAGTTGGTGTAAGTTTCCAGTTCCTTTTTAAAATGTTTCGAATCTGATAGTTTTCAACCTTGATATTACTAAGCATTAATAACTGTTGAATGTCATTAATACAGAAAGTCAATTTATCCTGGCTCATGGTATCCATGATATTTATGCAGATTTCAGCAAGATCTATTTCTGTATGATTCCTGCTACAATTGATAATCCTGTCGAGAGCTGGCGTATGTATCTGTTGCGGATTGAACCACATTCTACTTTCTTTGTCCGTAGTAAGTTGACGGTGTTGAAGAAAGTAAAGAAATGCTGGAATTTCCGTGATTAGTTTTTGAAGAAAACTCGTATCGTCATTTTTGAGAGGATTAATTTTTCGCACCCAATAACGTGTTTCTCCCGGTTCTATAAGAACAGGGGTATCTTCATTATTGGAACACATGATGAATTTACCAAAAAATTGCACTTCACAGCGGTCTTTACCCTTTGCTTCAATCTTGTATACACTTGCTGTACTTAGATTCTTTAATCGTTCAGAATCCTCTCTGCGGTTAAGCAACACTTCGTCAACCCCAATGAGTAATTTGCCGGCCCAATCAGCATTGAACTGGCTACGAAAGTCTTCGTTGGTATTAAATGTGACATTATCCTGAAAGATTGCTTTCAGAAAATTCAGAAAGGTACTTTTACCGGTGTTTCTTTCTTGAGAAACCAAAAGTAGAATTGGTAGTTTCTGTACTGGATTGAGATAAAGAAGCTGAAAGTAATCCATACCTAACTCATAATGTTCCCCGAAAATATGAAGAATAAGTTCTTGTATATGTGGGAACTTCCCTTTTTGTGGGGTATGGGTAATCGGCTCATACAGATTAAGGAACGAGCCAATATTCCTCTTATAATCTACGTGACTTGGTACCGTGCAGAAGCCATCGTATTTAGGAACACTTGCTATGAAGTCTTTCCCATGATCATAACGTAAAGTCCCCATACTCCAAGGGACTCTACGCTTGGCAAATGTACCATTAATAAGAGGCTGAAAAACTATTTTATAGAGTGTGGTACCAACTCTTACGTATTCATCTGTCATTTCAATTTTTCCCATATCTAAAATTCCTCCCATCCTGATTTTGGTTTATGTTTTACTCCTTTTTGTATCTCTTTGTATAGGCTCTCTTTGTCAATCGGTTTTTTCCTGCTTTTTTCCATCCACTCCATAAGTTCGGTACGTTTGAATTTAAGCATTTTCCCAGGTTGATAATAGGGAATTTTATTTGCCTGAACAAGAGCATAAACCGTTGGCTTAGCAAGGCTGAGTATCTCACAAGCCTCGTTAATACCAATCATTTCTTCCTTTGCTGCTGTCTGTCTCTTTAATAACTGCTTCATCTCATTAATAGAAATCGTCAGTTCTTCCACCTTCTCCAATAGAAAAGCTGTGGCTTGAGGTAATTCCTCGAAATTTAATTTCATCTTCATCTTTTTTAATTGATTTTCAGCAAAGAAAGATGGTGTATTATTGGTTAACTGGTGGATTATAAGTTAACCAATGGATAGTAATGTTTTTTCTTTGTTAATCCCTTGAAAAGGGAAGAGATTGTGCAACGAGCGGTGTTCCGATAGGAATAATTTTTATTGTAAACCGTCCTTCATTACAGGTGAGTTTGCTTGAAATGGTCAGTATCTCAGTATCTTCAAGCATAAGCTGAAAACTTTTTTTGATGAAATGTGCTATTTGCATGTTTGAGCATCCTAGCCGCTTTCCGATATTTCTAGCTAAATGGTATAGATCTTTTGATGTAACTCCATTCAAACGACGTGATACAGCTGTCTTTATTTCTGTTTTATTGTTTAAGGCCATAATATTTTCTTTCATGACACTCATTTCATTGCTTGTCAGTATATCTTTGAAAGTAGCTTCAAAATAAGACATGACTTCTTTTATTGTATCATCTTTTTCTTTTTTGATACGTTCTCTATCCAATCTTACTTCTTCTTCATGAGAGTACAATATAGAATTTTCTGTCTTTTCTTTATTGTCATCAATAGTTTTATGAAATAGTTTCATCGATAGTCTATCATTCCTTTTCGTATTTCCCTTTATTTGGGTAACCCTTCTACTCCTTTGATCTTGTACTACATCAATAAGATTACATATTGTAGGTACAATATATTTACAGTAAGCTGTTTCAATCATAAATATGATTATAATAAAAAGTAGGGTAGTGAAGAGTGAGTATAATACTAGATCCAGACTATGTGGAGAGTTTCCTTTCAATATCAGATATCTGGGAATTGAGGTAATTGAACATATTGCAGTTACATATATTACAGCAAAATGGAATAAATTTAATCTTTTCATAATTCGTGATTTTTTGTTATTGATTTTGATGCAAATATATTTTTGAAGTATCAGAAATTAAAGGAAATGATTACAAAATGTCTGGTTTTTAATATAATATAAGTATCATACTTCGTGAAATCGCCAATCATACTTATAAAAAAACGAACAAAGAAAATTTACATTTTTAACTGTATTTTGTATTGTTACATAAATGAAAAAGCCGTTGGGAAAATCGGAGCTTCCCAACGGCTATACATATAAAAACTTTTGATCACTATTGCATGTTTATTTCAGATATGCAATTTTATTGCATATTACTTTAGTGATATTTTATCGACAGTTTCTCTTTTCTTTTCACTTACTAATTCAGCATAGATTTGTGTTGTTGCAACATTCTTATGAGTAAGCATTTTTGACACTGTGAAGATGTCTGTACCGGCTGCAATCTGTAGTGTAGCATATGTGTGCCTAGCTGTATGGAAGGTTATGTGTTTTTTGATTCCTGCTTCCGAAATCCATTGCTTGAGAGGCTGATTCGTCATAGCTCTGGTCAGTCCTTTGAATACGCGGCCTGAACCAGGGATACCACATAGTTCTAATGCTTCGTTACTGATGGGGAGAGTGGCTTCCGTCTCTGTCTTTTCCGTACAAATTCTGATGTAATAGCCATTGTCAGGACCGACTTCAATATTATCCCATGTAAGCTGTAAAATATCGCTGATACGAAGACCGGTCATACAGGAGAATAATGAAGCTTGTTTCAGTACAGGAATCTTGCATGGTGTAGCGGCCAGTTTCTTAACTTCTGCTAATGTGAGATACTGCTTTTTGACTTCTTTCCATTCAATCTTGTCTATGAAGTCATTTAGATTTTCACGTAGCATCTTCTCTTGATAAGCTATTTTCAGTAATGCACGGAAAGTCGAAAAATAGCCAGCTGCCGAATTCCTAGAAACACTGATATTTGGATGACGGATCTGTTTACAGTTCAGTAGATACTGCCTGAACTTCTGACAAAGCTCTACCGTTACATCACCGAAAGTGCAATAGCCGTTTACAAACTTTTCAAAATGCTGGTAAACGCAGTCCCATTTGTGATACTTCAGTTTTGCTTTCTCACGAAAATAGGCAAGGAAGTCAGCTTTCATTTTGTGCTTGTCAAGAAATCCAAATTCCTCATTAACGATTGCCTGTACTCTGATACAACGAATGGCTTCAGCCTTACTCAGCATTTCATTGTTGAAATCACGTTCAATCTCATTTTTAGGACGGGCATAGATATAAATGCCAAGATATTCCCTGCGACTCATTTTCATTGTGTACGGATTGCGAATAGCCGGATAATAGTCCAGGTAGAGAGAAATTCTGCCGTTACTGATAACTCTTTGTCTCAATGTTACGTTAGTACATGTAAGTGCCATAAGATTAATGTTTTTGGTTGATAAATTATTATTATCGGTACAAATTAAACTGGTGTTTTCTTGGTGAATACCCACACCGGGAAATAACTTATACCGGGATTATTCAATGATAGGATCTTCGAACAAATTATCGAGCTCAGGTTTGGATATAAGAGTATATTTTCCCTTTTTAATCTTGGGAATTTGATGATACTTGGTATAATGGTATAGCTGGTCTCTTGTTATTTTGAATTTTTCCATAGCCTCTCGAACTGTATAGTATTTGGGTTCTTCAGCCTGACGTATTCCCTTTGCTATATCGAAGTGCTTTTTTGAATAGTATACAGTAATACCAACCTTCTTTTTCGGAATGACATTTTTATAAACAAAAGAGTATATAGCATTAAGACTCATTTGAAATTTGTCCTGTACTTCTTGCACACTATACCATTCTGTAATGTCTGCATCTGGAGCCTTCGAGGAAAAATAAGCATCAACATGCTTTTTACTCCAGTAAGTCTTACCACGATTGAACGTTTTGGGAATTTTATTTTTCTTAGCCATCACAAATATCCATGATTCGCTAACATTGAATTTTTCTATAATTTCAGCTGTAGTATAAAATTCTGTGATTGCTTGTTTTTCCTTAGGTGGCAACTTAAAATCTGCAGGATGATTAAACATATTGTTTATGTCATCTTTGCTTAAAAGAAATTTAGTTCCTATACGTGTTGCTTTTAGATCGCCTCGTTTAAGGTAACCATATATTGTTGGTCTTGTTACTCCAAGATAAATTGCAGTTTCTGTAATAGTCAGAAAAGGTTTGTCTTTAATCTTCTCAATAGGTTTTTCTGTAACAATTTTTTCAGTTAAATTATTATTGGCAATTATTGCTGCATCACGCTTACGTTTCTTATATAATGCGTTTCCACACTTATGGGAACAACAATTTGTCGTCGTTTTGTAGGCAATAAATTCTTTACCGCACCAGGCACAAATTCTTTTAATTTCAATTCTACTTTTCATTTTATTTCGCTTTATTTCACCCAATAATCTGTATAATCCCGTAAAATTCTGTAAAATGGCGTAAACTCACTCCACAACCTGTCCAGCGTAAAATGCCGGAATTTTGCTTCGTGGTACAAAAACGGTACAAAAAGATGATGTACAAAGCTTATAAATGACTAATATTGACAGTAGAGCAACAAAAAAGGCGCCCCGTAAAGAGCGCCATATCAATCGATTGTAATCAATTTAACTCATTGATAATCAGATAGTTACTTGCCGATGCAAAAATGCTTGAATATGTTTCCTAAAACTTCATCATTAGTGATTTCTCCACCTGCAATTTCTGCAAGATGAAAAAGACATTCACGAAGATCTTGTGATACAAGGTCTCCAGAGAGTTGCATGGCCAGTCCATCTTGTACCCGGTGAATAGCTTCCAGTGCATGGTTTAGTGCTTCGTAGTGACGAATATTGCTGACTACTACATCATTCTGTGATAGATCGGGTAAGGCCGCAAAGGCTACCAATTGCTTTTGGAGCGAAGACAATCCTTCCTTTTGTTTGGCTGAGAGTGAAAGTACACAAGTATCCTCCGGCAGGTAGGGAAGAGTCGTTTTCAAACGGGCAATTTGCTCATCAGTCGATTTCGTATCCTCTGTTACCTTATCGAGAGAGTCTGTCGGCGAAAGTAGATCCACTTTGTTAAGTACAATTACCAAATGTTTGCCTTCACATCGTGGCAGAATTTTGTCGGCCAACTGGCGATATTGTTCTTCGGCATAGGTCGCGTCGATGACCCAGAGTACGATATCAGCCTGATCCAGTTTTTGGAAGCTCCGTTCGATACCTAAACTTTCGATAGTATCAGTTGTTTCACGGATACCGGCGGTATCAATAAAACGGAAGGTGATACCTCCAAGGTTCATGGTATCCTCAATGACATCGCGTGTGGTACCGTGAATATCGCTTACAATGGCACGTTCTTCATTTAAGAGAGCATTGAGTAAAGTGGATTTTCCTGCATTTGTTTCGCCAATGATGGCTACAGGCACTCCATTCTTAAGGGCATTACCTACGCTGAACGTATCTACCAAATGATGGATAACGTGTTCAATTTGGTGGGCGATGTTTTCCAATTCGGAACGATCGGCAAATTCCAGTTCTTCGTGGTCGCTGAAGTCGAGTTCCAACTCCATGAGGGAAGTTAGGTGAAGCAACTTGTCGCGCAATGTGGCTAATTCACGGCTGAATCCGCCACGCATTTGGTTCATGGCCATGCGATGGGTGGCAGCGGAGGTAGATGCAATGAGGTCGGCTACTGCTTCAGCCTGACTGAGGTCCATTTTGCCGTTTAGAAAGGCTCTCTGGGTATATTCACCTGGACCTGCTACACGACATCCTTGTCGGATGAGAAGTTGCATCACTTGTTGGAGGATATAGCTCGAACCATGGCAGGAGATTTCTGTAGAGTCTTGTCCGGTGTAAGAATGAGGTGCTCGGAAAAGGCTGACCAATACTTCATCGATAATTTCTCCTTTTGGCGTAAGTATATGACCGAAAGTAAGGGTATAAGGTGCCCGTTCAGTCAGTGGTTTTCCGGAAACGGGTTTAAAGATGCGGTCCGTAATGGTGATAGCTTCTGGACCTGATACGCGGATAGTGCCAATAGCTCCGCCCTGAGCGGTAGCAATGGCACAGATAGTATCTTCTATTTGTAATATATTCACGTGTGTATATGTTTTTTTATCCTTGCAAAGATACAGTTTTCGGGTTACATCCGGAAATGGAGTTAATATATTTATGCGTGAGGATAGAGGGTTTTTACCAGCAGAGCAACTACTTTTTCGAGATATTCACGATCGGTCTCGTCGAATGTGGCCAATTGGTCACTATCAATATCAAGTACTCCTCGTACTTCTCCTGCGGCTATCATTGGTACGACGATTTCGGAACGGGAAAGAGAACTGCAAGCGATGTGACCGGGAAACTGATCTACGTCGGGTACAAGTTGAGTACAAGCTTCAGCCCAGGCAGTGCCGCATACTCCACGTCCTTTCTTGATACGATAGCAGGCCACACTGCCTTGGAATGGGCCGAGATGGAGTTCATCTTCGTGGACGAGGTAGAAGCCTATCCAGAAGAATCCGAAGGCTTCTTTTAGCGCTGCACAAGTATTGGCCAACACGCTGATTTCATTTTTTTCGCCTTCAATCAGGGGAGCGAATTGTTCAAGGAACTGAGCGTATCGCTGACGCTTATCGGTAAGGTTAGATTTAAAACTTGGTTCCATATGAGTGAGTTTTCAGACATAAAAACAGGCTCCCCTCAAAGAGGAGAACCTGTTGATTTATAATAATTTTGTTAGATTCTTTCAAGTACGACTTTAATCAAATCGTCAATTTTGTTCTTGTATCCGGTATTGGCTTCTTTGGCTACCCGGTTCGCGATGACCATGCACACGGTAGTAGCTTTATGTCCTTGCAAACGTGCCAGTCCGGCCAATGCAGAACTTTCCATTTCGAAGTTGGTGATGCGATGTCCTTGATACTCAAAACTCTCAATTTTTTCATTCTGATGTGGGTCAGCCAAAGGAATACGAAGCTGACGTCCCTGTGGGCCAAAGAAACCGCCACAAGCTACTGTTACGCCGCGTACCATGTCTGTGCCGGCGATTCGATCTACTAGTTCTTCGTTGGCGTGAATTACATAAGGAGCCGGTGCACAAAGGTTACCTGTCCATCCTAAATGGTTGAGTAGGGCACGTTCCATAGGCAAGTCGCATACAGCATTGCGTCCTTCGTAGAAATTCAGAAGCCCGTCGAATCCCACGGAAATAGCAGAACATATATAGGTTCCTACTGGTGTATAGGGTTGTAGACCTCCACAGGTGCCGATGCGTACAACTTCCAACTGGCGAAAAGTCTCATTTTCTTCACGAGTTTGGAAATTAATATTGGCCAGTGCATCGAGTTCATTCATTACGATGTCCACGTTATCGCATCCGATACCGGTAGAAGTTACCGTGATGCGTTTACCTTGATAGGTACCAGTTACTGTACGGAATTCACGGCTTTCTATTTCGCATTCTTTAGTATCAAAATGAGAGGCTACAAGCGCTACACGTCCTGGGTCGCCTACCAAAATGACTTTATCTGCCAAATGTTCTGGTTTTACGTGAAGGTGGAATACCGAACCGTCCTCATTGATGATCAGTTCTGAAGGGGGAAAATACTTTTTCATACGCATTCGTTTTTAATTAGCAAGTTAAATGCTAGTTTCTGTCTCTTTATTTACCGATAGGTTCATGTCCGGCTGGATGCACATCGGGGCGAGCAATACTGGTTCGCATGTCGGTATCGGCTTGAATGTTTTTCATTCGATAGTAGTCCATAATACCAAGATTGCCAGTTCGGAAAGCTTCGGACATGGCTTTAGGTACTTCAGCTTCGGCTTGAATCACGTTAGCACGTGCTTCTTCTGCTTTGGCTTTCATTTCCTGCTCCAAAGCAACGGCCATCGCACGGCGTTCCTCTGCTTTAGCCTGGGCGATGTTCTTGTCAGCGTTAGCCTGGTCTATCTGCAAAGAAGCCCCGATATTGCGGCCTATATCGATATCGGCAATGTCAATGGAAAGAATTTCAAAGGCAGTACCAGCATCCAGTCCTTTACGCAAGACGAGTTTAGAGATGGAGTCTGGGTTTTCGAGTACTGACTTGTGATTTTCGGAAGAACCGATGGAGGAAACGATACCTTCACCTACACGTGCCAATACAGTATCTTCACCGGCACCGCCTACCAACTGGCGTATGTTGGCTCGTACGGTCACACGAGCTTTAGCTATCAACTGGATACCATCTTTTGCTACAGCGGTTACAGGAGGAGTGTCAATGACTTTCGGGTTGACCGACATCTGTACGGCTTCGAATACATCACGTCCTGCCAAATCGATTCCGGTAGCCATTTGGAAAGACAAGTCGATGTTAGCCTTTGATGCCGACACCAATGCATGTACAACTTTTTCTACATGTCCTCCTGCCATATAATGTGCTTCCAGTTCATCACGGGTGATGTTACTGAGTCCAGCTTTATGCGCTTCTATCATAGCAGGTACAATGACGTAAGGTGGTACATTACGGATACGCATCAAAAAAAGTTGTACCAGTGAAATACGTACTCCTGAAACTTTGGCAGATAACCAAAGGAAAAAGGGAACGTAATGGAAAAATATAGCCAACAGAATAACTCCACCACCGGCTAAAATAAACGGAAGATAGTTAGGATCAATCATAGCTTACCTGGATTTAAGTAAATATTATTGAATAGATTGTACGTAAATGGTATTAGGAGTAATCCGGCATACTTTTATAGGAGTTTTCTCATCAATAAACCCGTCTGCTGATTGTACTTCAAGAATATGTCCATTAATTTCAGCATTTCCTATTAAGGTCAGTCTGGTTATAGTTGTTCCGATATCTCCTACATGTATGTCAACTCCTTTTAACGGGTTAGGCTTATAGTCCAAGGTCTGTTTCAAAGCAAGTTTATCTACCGTCTTACCCTTCATAAACCAAATGGTAATTCCGGTTATTCCTATTATAGTAATACCTATAGTTATAATACCAGCTTGTGTTCCTAAACTGTCGAAAGCATAATAAATGGCATACAATAAACTGCACGCTGAAGCAATTCCAGCGACACTGATACCCGGAATCAGGAATACTTCGATAATGAAAAGTATCAGTCCGGCTATGATAAGCATGCTAATAATTAATACTTCCATAATTGTTGTTGTTAATTTTTACTCTTTAATTCTAGATTTCGAATAGAAACAGAAAGACTTTTTACTTCTTTACGCAATTCTTCTATTCGTTTTTCTTGATCTAATATCTGTGGAGCAAGATTAATTTTCTTGCTTTCATTACTTTCATGATATTCTTTTCTTAATTCAAGCAGGCTTACTTCCAATGCCTCCAAATCTTTCTGCTTTTGCTGTAAAATACGGAACTGTTTGCAGGCTTCTTTGGATACGAAATCAGATGGGTTGTGATAAATGGTATTATCATTTACAATGAAGGTAAAACTGGCTTCCTTTTGGGATTGATTACTACCATATAAAACCTTAGCTAAATTCTGTCGTCCTGTTCTTAGTTTATCCTCATTGTTCCATGTATCTTTAATACTTTTCAAGGTAGCTGCATTTATTATTTTCGGAAGATCTGTCGTTTCATAATCATATACAGTTTTGGATGCATTAGGCACAAAAACATACACGCATACTTTTCCTTCCGGCTGGTATCTGTCGGAAGCGAACCATCCTAAGCCATTGAAATCATCCAATGCATACATATAATCGTTATAGGGTGAGTTGAAAGGCATTCCAATGTTGTCAGCTTTTAGATAAGTATTGTCTTCAGAATCGTAGCGGGTTACAAAAATGTCGTATCCTCCCATGCTTTCTTCACCTTCTGCGGCATAATATAGTGTAATGCCATCTGCAGCCATAAACGGATAGTTCAACTGTCTGCTGTTTTCATTTAAAGACTGTAAAGGTTCCGGGGCACTCCATTGGTTGATCATTTGTATTTGTGAAGCAAGATATGTTTCTCCGTCATTATTCGTTTGAGTCACAATTTTTTTGTCTCCCATCTCATTCGTAAAGCAAGTACCGTTTCCATCTGCATTCATGGATATTTCTCCAGACTCTTTACTTAGTCTGTAGGCCGAAAGCAGATTTTGTTTATCTACTACAAAACTATCCACTATTACTACATTTTCAGTACCTCGGAGCATGCGTGCAGCTTTTCTGCAACGTTCCAATTCTTTTTCCGCATCGGTTGTGTCTCTTTTTTTCTGTTCAAGCCAATAGATATGATTTTCTATGTTCTCAATTGCATCATCAAAACGATATAAATCATAATATAGCTTCCCCAAATAAAGGTATGCATTGATTACTTTTCTTTCTGCACTTTTTTCCAGATAAGGTTGGGCTTCTGCTTTTTCTCCTGTTTCGTAGCAGCAGGCTCCATACCAAAAATTATAGCTGGCATTCGACGGCGATTGTTTTGCAAGTTTTTTGAATACAGGTTTAGCTTCAGCAAATTTTCCTTCGAGAAACCAACTTTTTGCCTGAGATAATGTTTGAGAGTAAGCGCTTCCTATTGAACCTAAAATAAAGAAAGTCAGTATATATTTCTTTTTCATCATTTTCGTGCTGTTATTTAATAAATTCAAAAATACAAATATTCTTCTAAAATTCGTATTTTTGCAACCATTTTTTATATGATATATGGAAAAAAGAATCATGGAAGAAAAGTTGATGCGTCGCATTCAGAAATGTTTCAATAAAGGAGTCGTTCAATACGGATTGATAGAAGATGGAGATAAAATTCTGGTCGGTTTATCGGGAGGAAAAGACTCGCTTGCCTTATTGGAGTTACTTGCCTTGCGTTCCCGGATTTATAAGCCCAAATTCTCGGTTGTAGCGGCTCATGTAGTAATGAAAAATATATCTTACGAATCGGATATGGACTATTTACGTTCTTATGCAGAGTCATTGGGAGTGCCTTTCATCTGTTATGAGACTTCTTTCGATCCTTCTACCGATACGCGCAAGTCTCCTTGTTTCCTTTGTTCATGGAACAGAAGAAAAGCCTTGTTTACAGTCGCAAAAGAGCAGGGGTGTAATAAAATAGCATTAGGACATCATATGGATGATATATTGGAAACACTATTGATGAATATGACTTTTCAAGGTGCATTCAGTACGATGCCTCCTAAACTGGTGATGCGGAAGTTTGATATGACCATTATCCGCCCGATGTGTCTGGTGCATGAAGCCGACCTTCTGCAGATGGCAGCATATAGAGGATATAAAAAACAAATCAAGAATTGTCCATACGAAAAAGACTCTAATAGATCGAGCATCAAGGAAGTTTTTCACACATTGGAGAAACTGAATCCGGAAGCCCGTTACAGTTTGTGGGGAAGTATGAGTAATATACAGTCGGATTTATTGCCGGAAGAAAAATAATCTTATTATAATATTATATTTGACATGAAAATTTTATACACAATCTTATTGCTTGTCATATCGAATATCTTTATGACATTTGCGTGGTATGGACATTTAAAGCTGCAAGAAATGAAAGTGATTTCAAACTGGCCGCTTTATGCCGTAATCTTATTTTCCTGGAGTATTGCTTTGGCAGAGTATGCTTGCCAGATACCGGCCAATCGAATAGGGTTTGTAGGAAACGGTGGCCCTTTTTCTTTAATGCAGCTCAAAGTAATTCAGGAAGTCATTACACTGGTTATTTTTACAGTGTTTACTACCGTATTTTTTAAAGGAGAAGCTTTGCATTGGAATCATCTGGCAGCATTCGTTTGTTTGATTATGGCGGTTTATTTTGTTTTCATGAAATAATTTTTCTTAATCGATTTAAAATCAGACAACTATTCTAAGAGGGATTTTAAGGCGATAAAAAAAGTGTTGCAAAAGTTTGCACAAGTCAAAAAGTCCCTCTATATTTGCACCGCATTTGAGAGCAATGCACTACTAAAACAGAAAGATTGGAAGTTTGGGTGAGTGGCTGAAACCAACAGTTTGCTAAACTGTCGTACGGGTAACCGTACCGGGGGTTCGAATCCCCCAGCTTCCGCTTTTCTGAAATGCCTTGACGAGCCTAACGACTTGTTTAGACAGACGAATGGCGCTTTCGTCTAGTGGCCTAGGACGCGGCCCTCTCACGGCTGAAACACGGGTTCGATTCCCGTATGCGCTACTTTGGAAGTTTGGGTGAGTGGCTGAAACCAACAGTTTGCTAAACTGTCGTACGGGTAACCGTACCGGGGGTTCGAATCCCCCAGCTTCCGCTGAAGTGGAAAATCGAAACTTTAAAAGGTTCTGCAATAACAAATTGCAGAACCTTTTTTATTTTATTCAATTCTGTTTAAATTTGGAATCCTTTACTAATCTTTTAAGCGTATGAAAGAACTTGTTTCAAATACCCGGATTCCTTTTGAATTGACTAACGAACAGCGCAGATACTTAGGATTACTTCCTGTACAGGATACATGGAACTTAGTCTGTATTGCTGGAAAATATTTGTATTTTGACGGAGATATTATCCGTAAGGAAATACAGAGTAATGAAATGGGAAACTATTATGAGACGGAATTGTGTGAATATACTACTCATAATCTGGAGGTCCCAGGTTCAAGCCCTAGCTAGTTCATAATAAAAAAGCAGTTACGAATTTCGTAACTGCTTTTTTTATGCTCTTGCGTAAACAAACTGTTTGAGTTAGAGTTTTCTTTGCTATAAATCTCTATAATATGCTATGAAAATATATTTATTATATTCTGTTTATTACATTTCAAATATTTACAGTAAATACCTCTTCTTAAATCATTTATGTAGAGTACTGTTTAAATTCCGATTTATTCTTTATTTTTGTATCAATATAATTTATTTGACTATAAAATGTATAAGATATTAACTCCCAACCAATCTGTTTTAAAAGCTTATCTTAAAGAAAGTGTTTCATTGAATGAATTGCAGGTTTTTAGAAATGTAATGCAGACTTTATTCATGCGAATAAACCCTTCAGAAAGCGAAGAATTTAATAAAAACTTAGTTATAGACTTTTTAGGTCAGAGTTTATATAAGGGTAATAGTTATATGGTTAATACATACCATAGAACAGATCTTGCTATATACTCTAATGTAAATTTGCATAACGGACATCCTATGGTCCTTTTTGAGTTTAAAGGACCGTTACGTCCAGATATGGTTACTATAAATGATTTAAAGAAAAAATCATTATATGAATTGGTTTTATATTACATAAGAGAAGAAATTCAAAAAAAGAACACTGATGTTAAACATTTAATTATAACCAACTGTTGGGAATATTTCATTTTTGAGAAAAAACTTTTTTATCAATTATTTGCTAAAGATAGAAGGTTTGTACAAAATGTATTGAATGCTGATACAGGTGGAGATAATACTGATTATATTTATAATGCTATTATTAAACCTAAAGTTGAAGAAATAGAATCCAAATTACAGTTTACATATTTGGACTTAAAGCGTTTTGAAAAAAATATTGGTAATGAAGATATTTTAAATAATAAATATTTTGTTTCGGCATATAAGCTGTTTTCACCTGTACATTTATTAAAACAGCCATTTAAGTCAGATCATAACACATTAAATAAAAATTTCTACAAAGAATTACTCTATATTATGGGAGTTGAAGAGATTGTAGATAAAGAAACGCATAAAATCATCCGTTTGAAAGAAAATAAACAGGATTATTCTCTATTGGAACAGACTTATGCAAAGTTGGAAGATTATTCTAGCGTGACTGATGAAGAAAAACGTTTTGAAACTGCATTAGGCCTTGTTTTGATATGGGTAAATCGGATATTGTTCCTGAAGCTTTTGGAATCTCAATTAAAGTCATTTAATATAGATACAGATGTTAAATTTCTGAATACAGAACATATAAACGATTACGACGGTTTGAATGATTTGTTTTTTAAGGTTTTGGCCAAACCCTTAAAGGAACGTTCAAAAGAACTTGATATGCAATTCCCTAACGTACCTTATCTTAATAGTTCCCTTTTCGAAATGTCAAAAATAGAAGAAACTTATTTTGCTGTCAGTGGTATTCGTTTGGGGGAAATGGAAATATATAAACAAACTGTATTAAAAGATGATAAGGGTAGAAAAAGAACAGGAAAAATAAAGACTCTGGATTACTTTCTGTCTTTTTTGGATGCCTATGATTTTGGCGCTGAACATTCATCGGAAAATTCATTGATACATGAAAATAGTAAGACCCTAATAAATGCATCTGTATTAGGACTTATATTTGAAAAGATTAATGGATATAAAGATGGTTCTTTCTTTACTCCTGGATATATAACACAATATATTTGCCATAAAACATTGCGTAGAGCAGTCGTTGACAAATTTAATAAGTTGAAAGGTTGGAATTGTGCTGATTTTGAAGAATTAAAAGATAGAATAGAATACGGACAGCGCGAAGTTAGAATTGAAGCCAATCAAATAATTAATTCTATTAAAATCTGTGATCCAGCAGTTGGGAGCGGCCACTTTTTGGTTTCTGCATTAAACGAACTGATTGCAATTAAAAGTGAACTCGGTGTTTTACAAGACAGACAAGAACAGCCTAAACGAATAAAAGATTATGATGTACGTGTAGAACAGGATGAGCTAGTAATTTCCGATGAGGATGGTGATTACTTTAAATATAATCCATCTGATACTACAAGCCAGCGTATTCAAGAAGCATTGTTTGAAGAAAAGCAAGAAATAATAGAAAACTGTTTATTCGGTGTAGACTTAAACCCTAAAAGTGTAGAAATTTGCAGGTTACGTCTTTGGATAGAGTTGTTAAAGAATGCGTACTATTATCGAAATGAAGATGGTCAACGTGTATTACAAACACTTCCTAATATTGATATCAATATAAAATGTGGTAACTCTTTGGCATCAAATCATCCAGTGTGTATCGGTCGGAAAATTCAGAGTATGGAAGGAATGAGAAATCTTGTATTGGAATATAAGCAAAATGTAAAAGAATATAAGATTTGCCATTCTAAAAAAATTAAACAGACTCTTAATGATAAAATTGCTAAATTAAAACGTCGCTTAATGCCTGTTTATCAGCTTGAAGCATTTGAAGATAATGCACAGTCGATAAGGGAACATTCTACAATGCGTCATTCACTTGAGTGGATGGTAGAGTTTCCAGAGGTATTAAAAGAAGATGGAACATTTGAAGGTTTTGATGTCATTATAGGTAATCCTCCATATATTAGCTTAGAAAAGTTATCTGAAGATTCACTTGTTTATAAAGGAATGCGTAGGATTGGGGAAAAAAGTAATGAACACGAGAAAGTATATCATACTCATGAATCCAGAGGTGATATTTATTCATTATTCATAGAAAGAGGGTTACAATTATTACAGAAGGGAGGACTTTTATCATACATCGTACCAAATAAGTGGGAGAAAGTAATGTATGGGCGTCCTCTACGTGAGCTGTTCTTGAATAATAATCTTTATCAATTAATCGATTTTGGTAATAATCAGATTTTTGAAGATGCTACTACTTACACTTGTATTATTCGTATGAGGAAAGAACGGAACCGAGGAATCTTATATCATTCTCTTTTAAAAGCAATAAATCCTGAAACTTTGGTTGATAGTATAGAAGAGTGTAAGGAAGTATTCGAAACTAAATTAATTGATAATGGTATTTGGACCATTTCAAGTAAGTATAGTTTCAACGTTATAAGTGAATGTAAAAAAAGAATGAGGACATTAGGAGAATATGTGGGAGGAGAATCATATAGAGGAATCTTGACCGGCTTGTCAAGTGCTTTTATTTTATCAAAAGTAGAAGCAGATCAATTGATAAATAAGGATAGCTCTTCAGAAAAGATACTTCGTCCTTTTTTACAGGGACGAGGATTGAGGGCATACGAAAAAATAAGCCCAGGCTCATTTCTTATTTTTATCCCCAAAGGATTTACAGCACAGGGTATGAGTATTAATAGAAATATAGAACCATTACCAACTGAAGAAAAAGCTTGGGAATGGTTTAAAAATAGTTATCCGGCAATATCAGAAAGACTTGAACCTTTCAAAAATAAGGCAAAGAAGAGAACTGATAAAGGTGATTATTGGTGGGAGCTTAGAGCTTGTGCATATTATGATAAATTTGCAGAACCGAAAATATTTTATCAAGTATTCCAGACAAAGCCATGTTTTGTATATGACAATTCTTCTACGTTTTGTAATAACTCAATGTATTTTTTGTCTGTTTCAGATAAATCACTATTAGCCTTACTTTGTTCACGTATAGGTTGGTGGCTTATATCAGAATATTGCCCACGTATTCAGAACGGTCACCAATTGATTTGGGATAATTTTATGCAAATACCGATACCACAACAACTTCCGGATATATTGAATAGATATGCGGAAAAAATGATGTCTGCTATTAGCAATGAAGATGAAAGTCGTGTCATTGCACAAGAGATAGATCAGGAAGTATGTAAACTGTATGGTGTTGATTTAAGTATGATTTAATTAAAGGAATATGCAATTTAAAGATTTATTTCATGAAATAAATAAGGTAAAAGAGGATTCTTCCTACAAAAATTCTAATATCGTCACAAGATTAAATGCTCTTTTTAGAGTATTGAAAGAAAAGGTGAAAGATGAAAAGATTGAAACCTCGACATTGGAAGATATATGCAATAGTTTAATAAAGATTGTCAACTTGTCATTATCAGGAAGGAGAAATGAGGCTTTTAACTTATTATATACTACATATTTTAAAGATGATAGTATATCTAGATTGGATATAAAAGATTATAAAACTGGGAAAAAAGCATTTTATAGAATGAGGAATTCTCAAGAATATGTTCAGTATGAGAAAAATGAGATGTATCATATTCCATTTGGCAAGAACTATTTAGTAGGTAATGAAAGATTTAGCATAACAGGTTTCCCTACATTATATTTATCATCATCAATTTATGGATGTTGGGAAGAAACTGGACGGGGAAATCTTGAATATGCTAACGTTGCTTTATTCAAGAATACACAAAACATAAGATTAATCAGTTTGATAGCTCCGTCTAGTAAAGCAACAGTACAAAATAACAATATTTTATTAGCTTTTCCGTTATTACTAGCTTCTTCGTTAGAAGTTGTCCATCCTAAAGAGAAATTCATTCCTGAATATATTGTTCCACAGTTATTGATGGAATGTCTAATTGAATATCGAAACCAGAATGTAACAACAGAAATATTAGGAATTGAATATAAATCTGTACATAAGAATAAAAGAGATTTAATGTTTAATGAAAGTGATAAAATAGATATCTTTATCAATTATGCTATACCACCGTTTGATTATAAATCTGAAGGAGGTATATGTCCTAAATTAATGGAAATTTTTGAATATTGGAATTCTGTATCATGGGCAAAGCTTCAATATCAAAGGCCAAATGCTTTTATAAACATTGTAGAAAATGGTCAAAAAAGATATAGTGTTAGCAGATTTGGACTTATGGAAAAATATTTAAACATGAGAGATCCTAAAATGCTAACATATCATTCATCTATAATAGGCGGTATTACAGGAGGAGCTTTAACTTATTAATGTTAATAGTTTTTTTACAATGGTGAACTGGCCTAATAGAAAGCAATAGTGATAATATTCTGAAAAATTTAAGTGGATGATGAAAGATATAGATTATATAGCAGTTTTCTTGTTGTAATTCTGGTAGATTGAATGTTTCTGTGAGTGAACTTTTATATTGAAGTGCTTTATCCGACGACGTTGAATGTACAGCCGGCGTCGTTGCTTTTGTATCCGACATCGGTGAATATATGTCCAACGTCGCCGATTGTACACCAGAAATAGCAAGGTGTACGACTGATACAAATAAAAAATAAGGAAGACAACCTTTCACGCAGGTTGTCTTCCTTGTTTTATTGGAACAATAAAGATTATCAGTTTGTATCACCGGAAGTCATGCTGACTTCAATGCGGTTGTTCTGACTGAAGAATGCTTTTGCAAATGCCTGCAAGTCTGCCCCTGTAATATTGTTTACAAGTTCCTTATATCCGGCAGCACGGTCAAGATTTTCCCAATAGAAAGAATAGAGCAGATTCATCCAATATCCGTTTTCTTTCTGATTGGATTCAAAATTTTTCAGCATATATTCTTTCACTTTTTTCAGATTATCGGCATTCGGACCATCGGCTATAAACTCAGAGATACCTTTGTCTATCAGTTTAGTCAGTTCTACACGTTTTTTCGGATCGGTGTCAAAGTAGATCTCTAAAGTAGCTTCTTCTTTAGGATATTTTCTTATGCCTCCAGAAACATTTACACCGTATGTACCTCCTTCTTCCTCACGTACAGTTTCTGTATACTCCATTGTCAGCAATTGCGAGAGCATACTCATCTGGATAAGGTTCTTCAAAGTATACGGACAATCTCCGCTGTTAAACAGGAGTACTGTAGCTTTTTCTGTCTGTAAATCTTTGTGGAAGATGTTACGGGATTGACCTTTGCGTGTTTCTACTACATTACGGAAGTTTTCTTTCTTATTGATAGATGGCAGTCCTCCCAAATATTTCTCTATAAGAGGAATTGCTGTATCTTGATCTATATTACCTATCATGATGAAAGTAAAGTCGCCCGCATCTTTAAAACGGTCTTTGTAAAGCTCTATTACCTTGGCATAATCAATCTGGTCTACCATATGCGGTTTCATGCGTATGGTATAAGGATTTTTTCCGTAGATTTCTTTGGAAATCGTATCGCCTAGAGCTACATTGGGGTCTGCTTCCTGATTTGCCAGATGCGACTTGGTTCGAGTTTTAAATGATTCGAATGCCGCCTGGTCCATACGGGGAGCAGTAAATGTAAGATATGTAAGCTGCAGCATTGTTTCCAAATCTTTAGGAGCACATCCACCTTTTACTATTTCCGACAGGATGTTGACAGATGTAGATACTGAAGCCATTTTACCGGCAAGCTGCTTCTGTAAGTCGGTCAGGCTGAAGTTTCCAAAACCTCCTAATGTAGCGACACTATTCAGAACATTGAACTGGATAGAGTCTTTAGCATCGAAGAGTGAACTTCCACCTTTACTGAATCCTTGCATTCTTATTTCGTCGGCTTTGAAGTCGGTAGATTTTAAGATTACACGTGCTCCGTTGCTTAAAGTCAGTACAGTAGAACCAAAGGCACCTTCTTCTGTTTTCACAACTTTACCACCTGCCGGAACTTCCTTCAACAAAGGTTCGTTAGAAACCTTGTCTACGTATGCCTCCAGTTTTTCTGCCTTTACATCGTTCAGTACTTTCAAGATGTCTGCTTCGGTAGGAAGTTTGACTTCCGGTTTGTCCGGACAGTACAAAGACACTACCATATTGGTATCGCTTATCAGACTCTTGAAGGTAGCGTTAACCTGTTCTACTGTTATAGCAGGAACAATACCTTTAGACATTATAGCATATTTATCTTCTATGCTGGGGATGGGTTCGTCATTGATAAAATTGGATACATATTGCTGCACAAACTGGCTGTTTTTCATCTTGCTTCTTTCGTTGTAGGCAGATTCCCAGGCACTCAGATAGTCTGCTTTAACGCGTTCATATTCTGAGGGGGTGAAACCGAAGCGGTGTGCACGCTCTATTTCTCTCATTAAAGCTGCCAGTGCAGTTTCAATACCATCGTCTTTGCTGACAGCTACTCCTGCGAAAGAGCGTTTTGTCTTAGCCAGAATAAATTTTACATCACCTACGCCAGCTTCGATAAAAGGAGGGTTGGCTTTTAAGGCAAGTTCTTCCAGACGGTTATTCAGCATATTTTCAATCATTGAAATTATATAATTGTATGCGAAATATCCTACTGTTTTTTTCATTTCTGCCGGAACAGGCTCATGTTTGTGATGTACATATATTTGTGTGACTTTCTGTTCCTTGTCTTTAGCTATAGAAATAATAGGCTCTTTGTTGTCGGGCACAGGATAGTACACACGTTCTGCTGGGTTGGCAGGCATCTGGATAGGAGAGAAAAGCTTTTTGATTTTCTCTTCAATCTGGTCTACATCAATATCACCAACAACGATGATTCCCTGCTGATCCGGACGATACCACTTTTCATAATAGTCTTTTAAAGCCTGGTAAGGAAAATGGTCTACTACCTCCATTGTACCGATAGGCAGACGGTATGCGTATTTGCTTTCGGAGAGAGCTTTAGGGAGTATAATCTCGTTCATACGTGTCTGGGCTCCCATGCTGGTACGCCATTCTTCGTGTATGACTCCACGTTCTTTATCGATTTCTTTATGGTCTAAAGTCAGACCATCTGCCCAGTCATGAAGAATCAGCAAGCAGGAATCTATAATACCATCACGAATGACAGGTACATTCGAGATATTGTATACTGTTTCGTCTATAGAAGTGTAGGCATTAAGATTTGCTCCAAACTTTACACCAATTGATTCCAGATATTCTCTTAATGAGTTTCCCGGGAAGTGCTTGGTTCCGTTGAAACACATGTGTTCCAGAAAGTGAGCTAATCCTCGCTGATTGTCTTCTTCGAGGATAGAGCCTACTTTTTGTGCGATATAAAACTCCGCCTGCTTTTCGGGTAATGCATTGTGTCGGATATAGTATGTAAGTCCGTTATCCAATTTACCAATGCGTACACTGGGGTCGGTGGGGATAGGAGGCATTTGTTGGGCATGAGTATTGACCATTCCTCCTAAAACAACGACAATGGCGCATGTCTTTTTAAAAAGATTCTTCATAGCTGTTTTATTTATAGGTTTTATAGTAGTCCGTTCGCTGAAAGATAGCGTTCGGCTTCAATAGCTGCTTTACATCCGCTGCCAGCTGCTGTAATTGCCTGGCGGTAGTGTGGGTCGGCTACATCACCGGCTGCGAAAACACCAGGAACTCCTGTGCGTGGAGAACTTCCTTCTGTGATGATATAACCTACTTCGTCTGTCTGAACCCATGGTTTGAAGATTGCTGAGTTAGGCTGATGACCGATAGCCAGGAAGAATCCGTCGATTGCTACATCATAACGTTCTTCATCTGCTTCTCCCATACGTTTTACTACGTGCATACCTTCTACACCGTTGTCTCCGTAAAGACCTACTGCGTTGTGTTCGAACAGAACAGTGATGTTAGGATGGTTCAAGACACGCTCCTGCATAATCTTAGAGGCACGGAGGTATGGCTTGCGGACTACAAGGTATACTTTACTTGCCAATCCTGCCAGATAAATAGCTTCTTCGCAGGCTGTATCACCACCACCTACTACTGCTACGGTTTTCTTGCGGTAGAAGAATCCGTCGCAAGTGGCGCATGCACTTACACCCATTCCGGCATATTTCTTTTCGTCTTCCAAGCCTAAGTATTTGGCAGTAGCTCCTGTTGAGATGATTACAGTATCGGCAGTGATTTCTTTTTCATCGTCGATAATGAACTTATAAGGAGCCTGGCTAAGGTCTGCTTTGGTAATAATACCCTGACGGATATCTGCTCCGAAGCGTTCTGCCTGTTTGCGCAAATCGTCCATCAAAACCGGACCTGTTACTCCTTCAGGATAACCGGGAAAGTTTTCTACTTCTGTGGTGATAGTAAGCTGTCCACCCGGTTGTATTCCCTCATAAAGTACAGGAGAGATGTTTGCACGGCTTGTATAAATAGCTGCTGTATATCCTGCAGGTCCTGATCCGATGATCAGACATTTTACGTGTTCTGTTGTCATAGTGTTATTGTTTTTATATTAATATGTTTAAATTATAAGACAAAGATAGTTTTTTTTTCTAATTATAGAAAGTAACAAAATAAGAAAAGGAAAAGTCTGGAGACTGGGACGGTATAAACAGATAAAAAAATAAGGAGTCCTACATATAGGACTCCTTATCAGATATATTATGAAAGAATAATATTATTCTTCATTGCTCCAGTCCATGGCAGCCATACGCTTGTAAGAAGCGTAACGTTTTTTAGCCATGTCTTCGCAAGCAGCGAACAAGTCAGCTGCTTCTGTAGGATACTGTTTCATAACAGATGCAAAGCGAACTTCACCCTTCAGGTAATCCTGGAAGCCTTCCCAGTTCGGTTCTTTAGAATCGAGTGAGAACGGATTCTTACCTTCTTCTTCCAAAGCCGGGTTGAAGCGCCACAAGTGCCAGTAACCACATTCTACAGCCTTAGCTTCTTCTGCCTGAGATTTACCCATACCAGCTTTCAAACCGTGGTTGATACATGGAGCGTATGCGATAACCAATGATGGACCTGGATAAGCTTCTGCTTCGCGGATAGCTTTCAAAGTCTGAGCCTGGTCTGCACCCATTGCAATCTGAGCTACGTATACATAACCGTAAGTAGTAGCAATCATACCCAAGTCTTTCTTACGTACACGTTTACCAGAAGCAGCAAATTTAGCGATAGCACCCAGAGGAGTAGCCTTAGATGACTGACCACCAGTGTTAGAGTAAACTTCAGTATCCAATACCAGAATGTTTACATCTTCACCAGAAGCGATAACGTGATCCAAACCACCGTAACCGATATCGTAAGAAGCACCGTCACCACCGATAATCCACTGTGAACGTTTTACCAGATAGTCTTTGAATTCAGCGATAGTAGCGCAGTAAGAGCATTTGTCTTTTGCAGCTTCTACCATTGGGATGATCTTTTCAGCAGCAGCTTTGCTCTTGTCTGCATCGTTGCGGCCATCAATCCATTCCTGGAATGCTTCTTTGTATTCTGCTGGAGTACCTTCTGCAGCGATAGCAGCTTTCATGGCTTCTTCCAGACGGTTGCGCAGTTTCTTGTTAGCCAATTCCATACCCAAACCGAATTCGCAGAAGTCTTCGAACAATGAGTTAGCCCAAGCAGGACCCTGACCTTTTTCGTTTGTTGTGTAAGGAGTTGAAGGAACTGAACCAGAGTAGATAGAAGAACATCCGGTAGCGTTAGCAACCATTTCACGGTCACCGAACAACTGAGAAATCAGTTTAACGTATGGAGTTTCACCACAACCAGAGCAAGCTCCAGAGAACTCGAACAATGGAGTAGCGAACTGAGAGTTCTTCACGTTAGCCTTGATGTCTACCAAGTGCTGTTTTGACTTCACGTTTTCAGCGCAGTAAGTCCAGTTTGCTGCTTCAGCCAACTGAGTTTCAAGCGGCTTCATAGTCAAAGCCTTGCCACCCTTCTTCGGGTTGCCCGGACATACGTCAGCACAGTTACCGCAACCCAAGCAGTCCATAACGTCTACCTGTACGCGGAATGTCATGCCGTCGAACTGCTTACCAACAGCTTTCAGTGTAGTGAAGTTTGCACCAGCCTGTTCGTCAGCATCCAATACGAATGGACGGATAGCAGCGTGAGGACAAACATAAGCACACTTGTTACACTGGATACAAGTTTCAGGATTCCATTCTGGAACGAATGCAGCTACACCACGTTTTTCGTATTTAGCTGTACCCTGATACCAAGTACCGTCTTCGATACCCTTGAATGCAGATACTGGCAACAAGTCACCGTCCTGAGCGTTGATAGGACGAACTACTTCGTTGATGAATGCTGGATCGTTGTTTGCAGCAACTGCTTCAACTTCCAGGTTAGTCCATGCTGGATCTACAGTCAATTGTTTGTATTCACCACCACGGTCTACAGCAGCATAGTTCTTGTTGACTACGTCTTCACCCTTCTTACCGTAAGACTTCACGATGAATTTCTTCATCTGTTCTACAGCCAAATCAACAGGAATTACACCTGTAATACGGAAGAATGCAGACTGCAGGATAGTGTTGGTACGGTTACCCAAACCAATTTCCTGAGCAATCTTAGTTGCGTTGATATAGTAAACAGTGATATTGTTTTCTGCGAAATATTTCTTAACCTTGTTTGGCAAGTTCTTAGCCAGTTCTTCACCTTCCCAGATAGTATTCAACAGGAAAGTACCGTTCTTACGCAAACCACGAGTTACATCGTACATGTGCAGATAAGCCTGTACGTGGCAAGCTACGAAGTTCGGAGTATTTACCAAGTAAGTTGAACGGATAGGATGATCACCGAAACGCAAGTGAGAGCAAGTGAAACCACCTGATTTCTTAGAGTCGTATGCGAAGTAAGCCTGGCAGTATTTATCAGTGTTGTCACCGATGATCTTGACAGAGTTCTTGTTTGCACCTACAGTACCGTCAGCACCCAAACCGTAGAATTTAGCTTCGAACATACCTTCGCCGCCCAAAGCGATTTCTTCTTTCTGAGGCAGTGAAGTGAATGTAACATCATCCACAATACCTACAGTGAAGTGATCTTTCGGCATTGGCAATGCCAAGTTTTCGAATACAGAAAGGATCTGAGCCGGAGTGGTGTCTTTTGAACCCAATCCGTAACGTCCGCCTACGATAACCGGAGCATTTTCCTGTCCGTAGAAACATTCTTTTACATCGAGGAACAAAGGTTCACCTGTTGCTCCCGGTTCTTTAGTACGGTCAAGAACTGCAATACGTTTAACAGTCTTAGGAACAGCAGCCAAGAAGTGTTTAGCTGAGAACGGACGATACAAGTGTACAGATACCAAACCGACTTTTTCGCCGTTTGCTACCAAGTGGTCGATAGCTTCGCGAGCAGCTTCAGTTACAGAACCCATAGCGATGATTACGCGTTCAGCGTCTTCAGCACCATAGTAGTTGAACAAGCCGTAGTTACGTCCTGTAATCTTGTTGATTTCGTTCATATATTCTTCTACGATAGCAGGAACTGCATCATAGAAAGGATTGCAAGATTCTCTGTGCTGGAAGAAGTGATCCGGGTTTTCTGCCATACCGCGAGCAACTGGTTTGTTTGGTGACAAAGCACGTTCACGGAATTCTGCCAAGGCTTTCTGGTCTACCAGCGGAGCCAAGTCTTCGTTTTCCAGCATTTCGATTTTCTGGATTTCGTGAGAAGTACGGAAACCGTCAAAGAAGTTCATGAATGGAACGCGAGACTTGATAGTTGCCAAGTGAGCAACACCGGCCAAATCCATAACTTCCTGTACAGAACCTTCGCACAACATGGCGAAACCTGTCTGACGTGCAGACATAACGTCCTGATGGTCACCGAAGATACACAAAGCGTGAGAAGCCAGTGTACGAGCTGATACATGGAATACACAAGGCAAGAATTCACCTGCAATCTTGTACATGTTAGGGATCATCAGCAACAATCCCTGAGAAGCAGTATAAGTAGTTGTCAATGCACCAGCCTGAAGAGAACCGTGTACTGCACCGGCAGCACCACCTTCAGATTGCATTTCCTGAACCAGAACAGTTTCGCCGAAGATGTTCTTACGGCCTGCAGCAGCCCATTCGTCTACATATTCAGCCATTGTAGAAGATGGGGTGATAGGATAGATAGCTGCAACTTCTGAGAACATATATGAAATATGTGCTGCAGCTTGGTTACCATCACAAGTGATGAATTTTTTTTGTTTAGTCATACAATTACTAATTATATATTAGTTAATAAAATCTGTCTTCTATATTAATAGAGGAAACCGAATAGCCACAATGGGATTTGATTTCCGTATCCCAACTCCATTTTGTGCATGGCATAATATACATTGGGATTGTTCTTTAATTTGCTGTTTTCTGCACAAACCCGGAACTGAATATTGCCATCCACTAAAAAAGATGTGCCTTTATCGCCCTTGTTTACTTTATGATCTTTCCAGAAAGTATTTACAAAGAATGTTTCCAATACGTCTTGCTCTTCTACTTTTACCGGATAGATGCTGTACATCAGACTGGTGTTGTGCATCATTATCTTAGAAGGCTTTTTAGGAAACTCTTCACCTTTCGGATAAACCATGTTGATGAGACGGGCATCTGCCAGATACTTCATGTAATTCATGATAGTGGCACGCGATGTCTGTATGTCTGTAGCCAATTGGCTGACATTAGGAGCAACGGGACCGTCTACTGCCAACAAATATAGTAACTTTTTAATTTTCGAGAGATATTTCAGTTCGATTTGTTTTATTAAAAGTATATCTACTTCAATCATCATATTCATGGTCTTGAGCAGATTTTCCGAAAAGTTCCTTTTTTCAAGAAAAAAAGGATAGAATCCATGATGAATATAATCTTGAAAATAGTTCAATGGATTGATGTGTGGAAGAATGGTCTTGACGATATGTTCGTGATTGGACAGAATTTCTTCCAACGTATAGGAAGGGAAATGATTCCCTGTCTGAAGATTGAGGAATTCTCGGAATGAAAAGCCACGCAGATTGTAAGATTTTACAATACCGTTCAGTTCGGGGTTTTCTTCTTTCAGACGCATCACTGATGATCCGGTGAATACGATTTTAAGGTGAGGGTAGCGCTCGTAGCAAGTACGAAGTGCATGACTCCAGTCTGGCAATTTAAATACTTGGTCAATAAGCAATACTTTGCCGCCACGTTTTACAAACTCTCCGGCAAAGTCTACCAAACTGACTTGCGAGAAATAGAAATTGTTCATGTTGACAAACAGGCAAGAACGGTCCAATCCAAACTTCTCTTTTGCATACTGTAACAAAAAGGTGGTTTTTCCCACTCCCCGAGTGCCTTTTATACCAATTAGCCGATGACTCCAATCTATTTGATCCATCAAATCGCGACGTACCGGAGCATTGGTATGTTCTATCAGGTAACTGTGTGTTCTGTAAAATGCTTCCATGAATTTCTTTTTCTTCGTTGCAAATATACGAATACTTCATTATATTGCAAACTGGAGTTGGCAATATTTAATTGAATCTTGTTAGAAATACAGGAAAACTTAAAACGAACTTGTTGTCTTTATAAAGAGAGGGCAGTATTTTATTTGTACTTTTGGAAGGTAGTTAGTTAAGTTCTGCATAGAAGTTGACCAACTGTTCTGCAAAAAAATAAAAAATCATTTGTCTGAAATCATATAATGACAGATAGTTTTACATTTGCAGTATAATTTCGTAGCAGATAAACATTATGGCACATTTGTACTTGTTTAATCCAGATCATGATATGGCTTTAGCCAACTTTACACCTTATTATAAAACTACATCCGAAATTATCCGGATGGCTAATGATTTGTCAACTCTTCCGGCATGGTATGCAGCAGAAAAGGGAAGTTGGGTAAAAACGGATAAACTGCAACGGGGCGATCAGTTGGAAGTACAATGTCGGGAAATGGGAATAATGCTTGATGTGCATTGGTGTACTGAGTACTTTTCTATGCCATATAGAGCATGGGGCTGGAATCCTGCGCTGGTTTATGCATTAAGAGGAGCCGGAGTGGAAGAAAAATTTCTGCTTACAGATGAACAATTAAAAAGACTTCGTTATCTGTCCGGCAGGCAACGGTGCCGGGAAATTTTGGCCCATTTTTCTAGTTTACCGTATGCATGTGGAAAGTCGGAGTTATGTTATTCTATAGAAGACGTTAAATTTTTCATTAAAGAAAATGGGAAAACGGTGTTGAAGGCACCTTGGTCGGGAAGCGGAAGGGGGTTAGCTCATGCGTCTTTGGATAATTGGAGTGATTCTGTGGAAGGATGGATATCTCGGATTATTCGCACACAGGGGACTATCGTTGCAGAACCTTATTATAATAAGGTGGTGGATTTTGCAATGGAGTTTTATGTAGATTCTGAAATTTCATTTGCCGGTTATTCTCTTTTCGAAACGGATACGCACGGGAATTATAAAGAAAATCTTTTGCTTTCGAATGGAGAGATAGAAAGGCGGCTGACTGCATATCTTCCACAATCTGTTTTACAGATTGTGCAACAAAAACTGATGGAAACACTCTTTACATTATTAGGCAAAGATTATAAAGGTTATTTTGGGGTAGACATGATGATTTGTAAGGAAGGTGATAAATATCTGATTCACCCTTGTGTAGAGATAAATTTACGTATGAATATGGGAGTGATATCAAGAATTATCTTCGACCGCTATGTGCATCCTTCCGCACATGGACGTTATATTGTAGAGCATTATACAGCCGACGGACTTGCTCTGGAGAAGCATCGGAAGATGATGGAGCAATATCCTTTGTGCATGAAAGAGGGACGAATCTGCCGAGGATATCTGTCATTGACTTCCGTATTTGCAGATACGCGTTATCAGGTTTATATCCATATTGACTGATTCGTCTCTCTTTATAGTTAAGGGTTAAGGGTACGCCGTCTGAATTCGGAGCAGGTAATAGCCGTAGCTACAGCTACATTCAGAGACTCACTTGTTTCACATCCTTGTGGAAAATTAGGAATCAGCAGTTTACTGTTGACAAACCGTGAAACGTTTGGACTAATCCCTTTACCTTCATTTCCCATCACGATGATTCCATGATTGCTCAATTCTTGTGTGTAAATATTTTCACCATCTAAAAAAGTACCAAATACGGGAATATCGGTCAACGAGCCAAGTACTTCCGACAAATTGCAGTAATGTAGTTTTACACGTGCTATTGCCCCCATGGTAGCTTGTACAGTTTTGGGGTTATAAATATCAGCTGTACCGGTAGAACAAAAAATATGTTTGATACCAAACCAATCGGCAATGCGGACAATCGTCCCAAGATTTCCCGGGTCTTGTACATCGTCCAGTGCCAGACAAAGCTGTTCCTTGGCAATATTAGGGTTGAATAAATATTGGGGCTGCTTGAATACACCCAGCACCTCTTGTGGTGCTTTGAGCAGACTGGCACGTGCTAACTCCTCTTCTGTTACTTCTATAATTTCTTCTGCTTGTATTTCAGCATGATTCTGTAGCCATCGGGAGGTTGCTACAATTAACAGACATGGGAAATGGCCGAGTAAATCGCCTACGAGTTTATGTCCTTCTGCTAAAAAAGCTTGTGCTTCTTTTCGGTTTTTCTTAAGTTCTAATGAACGGATATACTTGATTTTATTTTTGCTGAGCATGTTTGTTAACGCGTGAAAATAACAAATATTAGAAGCAAAGCTAAGAAGTTTTTTTTATTATTCCCTATATTTGCAAATAAATTTGCATAACACTACTACATTGGTATGAAGAAAACTGTCTGTCGATATATTACAATTTCTATGCTCTCTCTTTCTTGTGTAGGGTGCTCTGTCAGCAAATTTATTCCGGAAAATCAATATTTACTTAATGATTTTAAGATAGAATCGGACAATAAAGAAGTAAAGCCTTCTCAAATGAATGTTTATGTCCGTCAGCATCCTAATGCTAAATGGTTCAGCCTTTTTAAATTTCCAATGTATATGTACAGTGCTTCGGGAAAAGATTCAACCAAATGGGTAAACCGTTTTCTTAAAAGAATAGGAGAAGCACCGGTAATATATAGTAGAGAGGCTGCTGAAGAAAGTCGTGCTGAAATCCAAAAGGCCGTACAAAATATGGGATATATGGGAGCACAGGTCGACTTAAAAGAAGAAACTGATGGGAATAAAATCAAGGTTTATTATATGATTCGTTCGGGAGAACCTTATATAGTAGACCAAATCACATATGATATATTCGATGGAAAAGTCCGGGATTATCTGGAGGCGGATTCTACTCGAAGCCAACTTTATCCTGGAATGCGTTTTGATGTAAATCGCCTTGATGAGGAACGTCAACGTATTACTCAACTTTTACAAAATAGAGGATATTTTCGGTTCAATAAAGACTATATTGTATTTCAGGCAGATACTATGCTGAATACATATAAAGTCGGATTGACAATGAAATTACAACCTTTTCAGTCGAAAGAAAAAAATAAGCAGGAAAAACATCCTCAAT
The DNA here is from genome assembly GCF_037890285.1 of Phocaeicola sp. HCN-40430. Lineage (NCBI taxonomy): Bacteria > Pseudomonadati > Bacteroidota > Bacteroidia > Bacteroidales > Bacteroidaceae > Phocaeicola > Phocaeicola sp. HCN-40430. The sequence goes on along the minus strand of NZ_JBBKBS010000029.1, from coordinate 1,988 downwards.
ATACAATTCGTAAAGTGCACTATTTGTTGGACGCGGATTTTGCTACATTGTCAAAAAATGAACTTAAAGGTTTAGATTCAATCTGTTCTGGTGGAGTAAACTTATATTATAAGGATAAACTTTTTTTACGTCCACGTGTGTTGACAGATTATAATTATTTGAATACCGGTAAGTTGTATCGAAACCGAGATGTGCAGAATACCTATTCGGCTTTAAGCAGATTACATATATTGAAATATTCCAATATCCGCTTTGAAGAAATCATGCAAAACGATTCGACTTATCTGGATGCATATGTTTCATTGTCGAAGAACAAAAACAAATCGTTGTCTTTTGAGATAGAAGGAACAAACTCGGCTGGCGATTTGGGGGCTGCGGCTTCTGTATCTTATACTCATCGTAATCTATTCAAAGGATCGGAAACTTTTACAATAAAGTTGAGAGGTGCTTACGAAGCAGTTACTGGTTTGGAGGGGTATACGAACAGTAACTATATGGAGTATGGGGTGGAGAGTAGTTTGAATTTTCCTGAATTTATGTTTCCTTTTTTGTCTTCTGATTTCAAACGGCGCATTAAAGCTACTTCTGAGGTCAATGTAAAATATAATTGGCAGATTCGTCCGGAGTTTGAACGCACTTTGGCCGCCGCATCGTGGAGTTACCGATGGACAAAACGGCAGAAAGCAACACATCGTTTTGATTTGTTGGACATCAACTATATCTACATGCCTTATACATCGGCTGCCTTTGATGCATATTTAGACAACATGGATAAAGTTAACCCTTTATTAAGGTATAGTTATGAGGATTTGTTTATCGTACGTTTGGGATATACTTATACTTATAACAGTGCTGGGGCTACATCGCTGAAAACTTCACAGCGTAATTCTTATTCAATTCGTTTCAATATCGAAGAAGCGGGTAATCTGTTATATGGTTTCTCAAAATTAATTAATAAACATCCTAAGGAAGGAGAAGCCTTTCAATTAGCAAACATAGATTTTGCGCAATATGTAAAGGCCGATTTTGATTTTGCCAAGACTTTTATGATAGATGACCGGAATTCATTGGTATTTCATTTAGGGATAGGAGTTGCTTATCCATATGGTAACTCAAAGAGTCTTCCGTTCGAAAAACTTTATTTTTCCGGTGGAGCCAATAGTGTACGTGGATGGAGGGTGCGTTCGTTAGGTCCAGGCTCATATCGGGGTGATGGAAATAGTATTGATTATGTCAATCATACCGGTGATATAAAACTTGATTTGAATTTGGAGTATCGCACCTATCTTTTCTGGAAACTGAATGGTGCTTTGTTTGTAGATGCAGGGAATATATGGAATATACGTAGTCAGGGTATTCAGACAGAAGGATTGTTCCGGTTTAACAAATTCTATAAACAATTGGCTGTTGCTTACGGTCTAGGTATACGTTTTGATCTTGATTTTTTGATTTTACGATTTGATGGTGGTATGAAAGCCATCAATCCGATGTATACAGGAAAAGATCGTTATCCGATTGTGTCTCCCAATTTTAAAAGAGATTTTGCATTTCACTTCGCGGTAGGATATCCATTTTAATTGAATGCTATATGGAAAATAAAAAGAACTTTTATACAAAAGACGAATTCAAGGAACTGCAAGCTTGGTTCGAAGCTCAAAACCTGCCAGAGTCAATGCAGGTAGATAAGGCAACTTACATTCCGAATTTAAAAGAAACTGTACTTCGATTATTGGATCAGGCAAAAGTTTGCCATGATAATCCTAAAATGCAAGGTTGCCTTATCCTGTTGGAACATATTAAGCAGAAGTTGGAAGAGTAGTTATTCTTCCAACTCAGATGCAATGTATTGTGGTTTGGGTTGAGGTATACTGAAATCCTTATCGGCAAACAATTCAGCCAATCCAGATATTTGTTTCAGTCGGAGTAATTCATCCCTATCCATACCAATGTGTTTCATTATCCATTGGTCGGACATACCGGCTTTATCT